>JALSGI010000026.1 GCA_026982835.1 Planctomycetota bacterium
CCAGCAGATGGCCCAGGCCCGACAAAAACAAATCCAGCAACTGGAAAAACAAATCCAGCAGGCTCAGGCCGCCGGCCAGCACGCCCGGGCCCAGCAGCTCCGCCAGCAACTCGAGCAACTCCTCCAACAGCAGGCGGCCATGCAGCCGGTGGATCAGATGTCCCGGCAACTGGCTCAGGCCCTGCAACAACTGCAACAGGGGCAGCAGCAACAGGCCCTCCAGTCGTTGCAACAAGCCTTGGAGCAGTTGCAGCAGCTCCAGCAACAGATGGCCGAGGCCCAGGCCCTGGAGCAGATGCTCGATCAACTGCAAGCCTGCAAGCAGGGCATGTGCCAGGGGCAAGGGATGGCCGGCAACAACGGCGGCCAGGGGCAGCGGCCGGGCGATGGCTTGGGAAGGGGGGCGGGTATCGGCTTCCGGCCCGAAGAAAAGACCCAAAACAACCGCTTCGTGGATACCAAGGCCCGCGTGGAGGTCCGCCGCGGCTCGGCCCTGGTGACGGGCAAGGTGGTCGGGCCTAACATCAAGGGCCAGGTGCGCGACCGGGTGCAGCAGCAGTACCAAGCGGCCAAGACCGAAGAGGCCTCGCCCCTTTCCAACCAGCGGCTGCCCAAAAACTACCGCCGCCACGCCAAGGAATACTTCGACGCCCTGCGGCAGGGGCGGTAGCCAATCGGCTTGCGCCGTCTTGGGTCGTGGGTCTTGCGGTGGTGCTTCCGCACCGGGCAAGAAAAAACGTTTCTTCTCGCAACCGGCGAGCCTCCGGCGTTAGCCGGCGGTTGAACGGCTAGCCGCCGACTTCAGTCGGCGGAGAGCCCAAGAGCCCCCCGCGTTAGCGGGGGGAGAGACAGCTTCGGCGTGCGGCGTGCGCCGGAGCTTCCGCACCGGGGACTTGGGGGCGTGGAGGCTTGAGGGCTTGGAGGGGTGGCGAGCCGCCGGCGTGAGCCGGCGGTTGGCCGGCGTAGCAACGACCACAAACCGTAGCAACCGCGTGCTGACGCACGCGGCTCGCCGGAGCTACCGCTCCGATGCAAGAACAAGCGTCAATTCTTGCAAACCAGCGAGCCGCCGACTTCAGTCGGCGGAGAAGATCGACAAATATGCAT
Source organism: Planctomycetota bacterium (assembly GCA_026982835.1). Lineage (GTDB taxonomy): Bacteria > Planctomycetota > Planctomycetia > Pirellulales > S012-138 > S012-138. The sequence continues at coordinate 1,108 of JALSGI010000026.1, forward strand.
GTGCTTATTCGGCTCTCCCCGAGCTGAAGCTCGGGGCTCGCCGGTTGCAAGAATTCGCGTTGTTTTCACTTCGGAGCAGAAGCTCCGGCGCAAAAGCGCATGGCGCAAGTCGCAGGCCGCACGGCGCAAGCCGTTTCTCCCCGCCTCCCCCCGCTTACGCGGGGGGCTCTTGGTTGTGCAAATTGACGTCTATTCTCACCCCGGTGCGGCAGCACCACCGCATGACCCAAGACCCACGACCCAAGACCCCGGGAAACGTTGCCCTTTTGTCCCCTGCTGCGATGACACTAAGATGAACAAAACAAGGCGCTCTTTCCGGTTCCGGTTCTCCAGATCCCTGAACGCCTATGAACCCACCGCGCGATTCGTCCCCAGACAATCGGACGCAGCACTCCGGCGGAGCGTTGCAGCGGCTGGGCCAGGCTTTTGCCCGGCTGATGCGCCAGCGGAGCGCTTCTTCCCAGGCCCCGGGGCACTCGGAAGAGCCGGCCCCTTCGGCAGAACGAGCCTCTGGGGACTCCTACCGGCCCAGCCCTTTGCGCATCGTGGAGGGGATGCTTTTTGTGGGCCAGGCGAACAACCAGCCGCTTTCGGCCGCTCACCTGGCTCAGGCCATCGGAGCCGAAAGCACCACCGAAGTGCACGAGCTGGTCGAGCAGCTGAACCGGCAATATGCCGAGCGGAACTGCCCCTATCGGATTGCCGGCCGGGACGATGGCTACGTGATGACCCTCGGCGAGGAGTATCGGGGGTTGCAGTATCGCGTGCTGGGCCGCATGCGGCAGGTGCGGCTTTCGCCGGCGGCGGTGGAAGTGCTGGCCCTGGTGGCCTACAAGCAGCCCATCACCGCCGATCGGATCGCCGCGGTGCGCAACACGCCCAGCACGGGCGTGCTGCGGCAACTGGTCCGCCGTGGGCTGTTGCGGGTGGAACACGACCCGGAAAACCCCCGAAAGCCTCGCTACTGGACCACGCCGCGGTTGCTGGAGGTGCTGGGGATCAGCTCGCTTGAAGACCTGCCACGAAGCGACGACCTGGAGTTTCTGTAAGGGGCTTGGGGGCGTGGAGGCGTGGGGCTTGGGGGGATGGCGAGCCGCCGACTTTAGTCGGCGGTTGAACGGCGAGCCGCGCACCTTCAGCCCGCGGAGGAGCCCCCCGCGTTAGCGGGGGGAGAAACAGTATCGGCTTGCGCCATGCGGCTTGCGCTGTTGCGCCGGAGCTGCCGCTCCGGAGGCTTGGAGGCGTGGAGGCTTGGGGGCTTGGGGGGATGGCGAGCCGCGCGCCGTGAGCCGGCGGTTGGCGAGCCGGGAGCGTAAGCTCCCGGTTGCTTCCAACAGCACAACGAGCTGCGCCACGGCCAAAAAACCGCGTGCTTACGCACGCGGCTCGCCAATGTGGAGTGCGGCCGTCTGCCGCCGCTGTGGTTTCGCTCCGGCTAGCCGGAACACACACCAGCGGAAGCAAGCTTCCGCACTTCAAAAAACGTCGGCCTGCCGGACACACGGTCCAATCGTCTGCCCGGGGTTTTCCGATAGGCTCTTTTACTCGGAAGGGGCATCGGTGGGCTGGATCAGTTGCCCGCTGCTTCGCTGCACTCGCCCTTGCAGCTCCAGCAGGTTCAGGGCCGCCAGCACCTGGCCGGCGGGCAAGCCGCTTGCAGCTACCAGTTGATCCACCGTGCAGGGGCCCCCCTGCTGCTGGAGCGTTTGTAAGACCTGCATCGCTGGATCGCTGGATTCTCCGCAGGCACTCGCGGCCAAGGGCAAGGGCACCCGGGGGTCGTCTTTCCCGGCAGGTGGTTCTTCCGGGGCCGAGGGCGTTTGCGCCGTGGGAGCGGGTTGGGTCGGGGCAGGCGCCCTTGCCGCAGCGGCTCCGGCGGCAAGCAGGGGGCTGGTGGTGAGTTCTTGCAGCACGTCCTGAGGGGATTCGACCAGGTGGGCTCCTTCGCGCAGCAGGCGGTGCGGGCCGCGGCTGGTGCGGTTCTGCACCGGGCCGGGCAGAGCGAACACCTCGCGCCCCTGTTCCAGGGCGTGCGTGGCCGTAATCAACGCTCCGCTGCGCTGGTCGGCCTCCACGACCAGCACGCCCAGGCTCAGACCGCTGATGATCCGGTTGCGCACCGGAAACAGCTCCCCGCGAGGAGCCACCCCCGGCGGCTGTTCGCTCACAACCGCGCCGCGGTCGGCGATCTGCCGGGCCAGGGAGCGGTTTTCCCGCGGGGCCACCTGGTCCAGCCCCCCGGCCAGCACGCCCAGCGTGCGGCCCGAGGCGTCCAAGGCTCCCTGGTGGGCTGCGGCATCCACGCCGCGGGCCAAGCCGCTGATGATGGTCATGCCGGCCTGGGCCAGTGCTTGGGCCAGGCGATGGGCGTGCAGCTTGCCGTAGGCCGTGGCGTGCCGCGTGCCCACGATGGCAAGCGACCAGGCGTCCTCCGGCGTCAGCGTGCCCCAGAGGTAAAGCACCAGTGGGGGATCGGGGATTTGGGCCAGCAGGTGCGGATACTCTGCCGAGGCCAAACAGATCACCCGCCAGCCCGAGGCCTCGCAACGCCGAAGCACCTGTTCGGCTCGTCGCTCCACTTCCGTGGGGAGCAACTGCCGCCGGGTGCCGGCCGGCAGGAGGTTTTTCAGCTCGGGGTCTTTTCGGCAGACCGCCTGCCAGCACTCGGCGGCGCTACCAAAGTGCTGCACGAGTCGATGCCCGCGCCGCGGCCCCAAGCCCGGGGCCAGCGACAAACACAACCAGGGGAAAACAGCGTCCCGGCTCATGGTCCCCGCCGCGTTCCGTCTTTTCTCGACACGGTTTTTCCAGCCGGGAGCCTGCGCCTCCGGCTTGCCGTCTTCCGAAGTGCCCAACCGCTGCGCGTGCCTGCCGGGGAAGCCGGTCGGCTGCTAGGGGGCTTCCTCGGGAATATCATTTTGCTGCGTGTGCGGGATACCCGGCAGCGGGATGTTCAAAAAGTTGAACCGCGGGCCGCCCACATAGTTGAGCACATAGTAGCCGAGGGCCAGTCCCAGAAAACCGCTGCCGATGATGCCCAGCAGGTGCACCAAGGGGCTGGGACCCTGGCGGCGGCTCAAGGAGCGGGCTTTTTCGGTGAGAGATTCGGGTTCTTCGTCGGTGTCCGGGGCGGCCCCTTCCAGCGAGGTCCAGTAATCCTCCGGTTCGGCGGGTTCCTCGGCCTGCTGGTCCGGCTCTTCTTCTTGTTCGCCCAGGAGGATGGTACCTTGCTCCGGCTCGGTTTGTTCGTGCTGTGGGAAATCCGCTCCGGCGGGGGCTTCTTCTAGGCCGGGGGGGTGGTCTTCGGGGGAGGCTTCCGCCTCTTGCCCGGCGAGGGCGGCCATCACATCGCCGAACGCGGGCTCCTCCGAGGCTGTTGCTTCGGTTGGCTCGGCCGGTTCCTCGGCCAGGGCCTCTTCGGCCGTGTCGCTTGCAAAGGTTTCGGCTTCTCCCTCCTCGGCGGAGGAAGCGGCCTGTTGGGCTTCGGCCGCGGAAACGGCGGCGAGGAACTCTTCGGCGCTGGTCTGTTCCGAGGCGGTTTCCACCAGCACCGCCTGGAGTCGAAAGACGGCCTGGCAATGCGGACAGGTTTGTTCGGCCAGCGGATCGTCGGAAAGTTCGACCGCCCCTTGGCACCCAGGACAAGCAATCTCAAACGCCATCGACTCGCACCACCTTTTACAAGCGAGAGGAAATGGCCCTTGGGGGAACGCACCAGCCGGACAAGCGACCCGGCACCGGTTCCCCCGCGCATGTTCGAGTTTACCAGCCGGGCAATCGCTTGCCCAAGGGTTTGCCTCTGCGGCCGGGCATCAACTGTGCATCCGCACCCAGGGTTCCACCTGCTGGAGGATTTCTGCTTCTGCTTCGGCCAGCTGGTCCAGGCGGCGGAAGACTTCCCGTTCGGGGGCGAAGTGCGTGGCCAGTTGCACGTAGGTGGTGTGGTGCCGGGCTTCGGACTCAAACAGCGAGTCGTAGAAGCGGGCCAGTTCTTCATCCTCGATGCCGCTGCGGAGCAGGTCGAAGCGTTCACAGCTGCGGGCCTCGATCAGCCCGGCCACCAGCAGCCGGTCCACGGCCCGGCCCGGCTCCTGCTTGCGAATCTGCTCATGCAGCCGCCGGGCGTAGCTGGTGGGCTTGAGTCGCCGGAAGGGGATTCCCCGGCCCCGGAGCAGATCGAGCACCTGCTCGAAGTGTTCCAGCTCCTCGCGGACGATGTCGGCCAGCTGCCGCACCACGGGCACCTGGTCCACGTAGGCAAACAGCAGGTTCATGGCCGTGCCGGCGGCCTTTTTTTCGCAGTGGGCATGGTCCACCAGCAGCTGGTCCAGGTGGTCTTTCACGCGCTGGAGCCACTGGCGGCTAGTGGGCGTTTTGAGGTGCAACATGGCGCGTTTCCCCGCAATGGAGGTGGGGACCACACCGGCGGCAGCTAGCACGACCGGCAATTTCGCTAAAAACGGCTCAGTTTTCCCGGGCCAAAAGGCCGAAATGGAGTGATGGGCTGCGCGAGCCTTCCGGGGGAGATTTTACCCGGGCAGCAACGCAGGCAAAGCCGCCGCAGACGTGTTGCGGCACCAGTGCAAACGACAAACGGGAGAACCAGGGCATGAAACACTTCGGGCTGCCGACCGTGGCCGTTTGGGTTCTGCTGGCCGCAGGGGCCTGGGCCCAGGAAAAACAAGGCTCCACCGTGCGGATCGCCGAGCCGGTGGTGAGCTGGGGCCAGATGACTCCCACGCCCAGCATGTGGTACTACGAGCAGCAGATGAAGCAGTACATGGACCCCAAGATGATGGCCCGCCGCAAGGCCGAGTACCAGGCACGCCAGCGCTACCTGCGGCTGGCCTCGCGGCGGTGGTTTGGGATTTCGCTGCTGCGGCCGCGGTGGTCCAGCATGCCGTGGAGCCAGCCGCTGGCCCCGTACTGGGTGCCCCACCCGGACTACCCCGACACCTGGCCCGGCAGCGGAAACACCACCATTGTGGTGCAGCCCAGCGGGTACGAAAAATAAACACCGTACACACCAGGCAAACGGCCGAAGCCGGCTTCTCTGGGGGGCCGGCTTTTCGGTTTCTGGAGAGCCGGAACGAAACAAAAGCGGCGGCAGACGGCCGCACTCCGCCCAGGCAAGCCGTGTGCTGAACATACAAAGCCAAGGGCGAGCCGCGTGCGTCAGCACGCGGTTTTTTGGCCGTGGCGCAGCTCGTTGTGCTGTTTGAAGCAACCGGGAGCTTACGTTCCCGGCTCGCCAACCGCCGGCTCGCGCCGGCGGCTCGCCATCCCTCCACGCCCCCAAGCCTCCACGCCTCCAAGACCTCCCCGAGCTAAAGCTCGGGGCTCGCCTGGTGCGGAAGCTCCGGCGCATCCGCGCAGGTCGCAAGCCGCAAGCCGGTGCTGTCTCTCCCCCCGCTTACGCGGGGGGCTCCTCCGCGGGCTGAAGGTGCGCGGCTCGCCGATAATGTGAGATAACGTGTTGGCGAGCCCCCGGCTTCAGCCGCCCGGAGAGCCAAGAAAAAACGCATGTCGATCTTTTCCACCAGCTGAAGCTGGCGGCTTGCCGTTCAACCGCCGGCTCTCGCCGGCGGCTCGCCATCCCCCCACGCCTCCAAGCCTCCACGCCCCCCAAGCCCCCCGTCACGGCTCGGCTCGGGCGGCAAACTGCACTCGCTGGAATCCGGCCGTGCGGGCCAGGTCGTAGCTTTGGATCACCTCGCCCACGGGCACCTGCGGCTCGGGGTCCAGGATCACAGGCAGCCGGGTGTCGATGCGGGCCAATTGCAGCAGGGCCGCAGCCAGCTCTTCCAGCGTGCGGCAGGGACGCTCGT
>JALSGI010000027.1 GCA_026982835.1 Planctomycetota bacterium
AGGGGTTGTGGATCCTGCGCCCCGGGCACCAGGTGCAGATGACCATCCGGTTGGACTTGCCGCCGGTGCCGCCTCCGCAGCCGGTCGTGCCCCCGGCTGCGGCTAACGCAGAAAAGCGGAAAGAAACCCGGCCACAGTTCCCGCCTTCCTCCTTCGTTCCCCGGCAACGATGAGCGGACCGGTCCAGACCCAGCCCGAGACCTCAAGCGGTACCCCGCTCCCCTTGCGCCGCCGGGGCGACCTGGTGGTGCGCCGCATCTGGTACCAGGGGCAGGCCACCTGGGTGGTGAAGGACCCGCTGGGGCTGCGCTACTTCCGCTTCCAGGACCAGGAGTACGACGTGCTGCAGATGCTCGACGGGCAGACCACGCTGGAACAGATCTACGAGCACTTGCAGGCCAAGTACAAGGACCAGCGATTCAGCCGGGCGGAGGTGCTTCGCTTCATAGGCACGCTGCACCAGAACGCCCTGGTGGTTTCCACGGTGCCGGGCCAGGGACCGCTGTTGCGCCACCGTCGCGGCAAGCGGCAGCGGCAGCAGTGGATGGAACGGTTTGCCAACATCCTGGCCATCCGCTTCCGCGGCGTGGACCCGGACCGGCTGCTGGAGGCGTTGAACCCCTGGTGCGGCTGGTTCTTCTCCCGCACGGCCGTGGTGCTGGTGCTGCTTTTCGCCCTTACGGCTCTGGGGCTGGTGCTGGTGCATTTCGACCAGTTCCAGCGGCGGCTCCCTTCGTTCCACCAGTTTTTCCAGTTGAGCAACTGGCCGTGGATCCTGCTGGCACTGTCGTTTGCCAAGGTGCTGCACGAGTTGGGACACGGCTTAAGCTGCAAGCGCCTGGGCGGGGAATGCCACGAGATTGGCGTGATGTTCCTGGTGCTTACGCCCTGCCTGTACTGCAACGTGTCCGACTCGTGGCTGCTGCCCAACAAGTGGCATCGGGCCGCAATCGGCGCCGCGGGGATGTACGTGGAGATCTTTCTGGCTTCGGTGGCCACGTTCCTGTGGTGGTTCAGCCAGCCGGACAGTTGGATCCACCTGTTCAGCCTGAACCTGATGCTGGTCTGCTCGGTGAGCACGCTGCTGTTCAACGGCAACCCGCTGCTGCGGTTCGACGGCTACTACGTATTGAGCGACGTGCTGGAGGTGCCCAACCTGGCCCAACGCTCCAGTGCCGCACTGCGCCGCGTGCTGGCGTGGTTGGTGCTGGGCCTGCCCCCACGGCCCGACCCGTTTCAGCCCCGGCGGCGCATCTGGCTCTTTGTGCTCTACAGCATCGCATCGACCATATATCGCTGGCTGGTGGTGTTCGGCATCTTGTGGTTTTTAACCGAGGTGTTTCGTCCCTACGGGCTGGAGGTGATCGGCTACCTGCTGGCCTTGTTGTCGCTGGTGGCGTTGGTGGGCGTGCCGCTTTGGCGGTTGGTGAAATTCGTCCGCACTCCCGGAGCGCTGGAAGAGATGAAGAAGTTTCACCTTGTCGTTTCGCTGGCGGTGCTGGGGGCGGTGGCGGCCTTCCTGGTGCTGGTGCCGCTGCCATACCGGGTGGATTGTCCGCTGGAGGTGCAGCCGCGGGCCTCGCAGACGGTTTATGTGGTCACGCCCGGGCAGCTGGTTTCGGTGGAGGTGGCCCCGGGCCAGCGGGTCCAGGCCGGCCAGGTGCTTGCCCGGCTGGAAAACCTGGACCTGGACATCCAAATCGCCCAGCTCCGGAACCAACTGGCGCTGAAGCAAGTACAACGGGAAAGCCTTCAGCGGCTGCGTTTCAGCGACCCGGCAGCCGCGGCGGCCCTGCCCGAGGTCCGCGAAACCATCGCCGCCCTTAAGGCCCAACTGGAAGAAAAACTTCAGGACCGCAAGCGGCTGGTCATCCGCGCCCCGGCCGCCGGGGTGTTCATCCCGCCCCCCTGGGCCGATCCCGTACGCCAGGAGGAGCAACTGCCCCGCTGGGCCGGCTACCCGCTGGAAGAGGCCAACCGGGGCACCTGGCTGGAGGCGGGGGTGGTGCTGGGTCACATCGCCACCTTGGGCCAGTGGGAAGCTGTGCTGGTGGTGGACCAGTCGGAAATCGAGCTGGTCCGACCCGGCGACCCGGTGGAGATGATGTTGGAGGCCTATCCGGGCCGGGTGATCGAAGCCCAAGTGGACCGGCTCTCCTCGGAGCGGATCGAGACGGCCTCGCTTCGGCTTTCGGCCCAAGGGGGCGGGGAGCTGGAAACCCGCCAGGGCCCCCAGGGTATGCCGCAGCCGGTCCACACGGCCTACCAAGCGGTGTGTTACTTCCGGCCCGAGTCGGGGATGAAGCTGCGGCTGGGCCTGCGCGGCCACGGGCGGGTGGCCGTGCGGCCGATGACCTGCTGGGAGCGCTTCTGGCGGCTGGTGCAGCGAACGTTCCGTTTTCGCTAGCCGGGGGGCAGGAACCGACTTGCGGCCTGGCCGTCTTGGGTCTTGGGCGGGAGCTTCCGCACTGGGGGCTTGGAGGCGTGGGGGCTTGGGGGCTTGGAGAAATGGCGAGCCGCCGGCGTGAGCCGGCGGTTGCGCGGCGAGCCGCCAGCTTCAGCTGGCGGAGAAGAAACCGGCGAGCCGCGCTCCGTCAGTCGGCGGAGGAGCCCAAGAGCCCCCCGCGTTAGCGGGGGGAGAGACGAAACCGGCGTGCGGCTTGCGCCTTGCGCCGGGAGCTTCCGCTCCGGGGGGAGCGACGGTGTACGGCAGGGGCGTTGCCGCAGCGGGCCTCCGGGCTCACAATGGCTCTGAGTCTCTGGTGCGATCTCGCCGCTTGCTCCGGAACCGATGAACGCCCCACGCCCGGAACAACCGCTCATCCACTGCCGCCGGATCACTAAACGCTTCGGCGGCACGGTGGCCTTGGAGGATGTCACCCTGCAAGTGCAGCGAGGGACGTTACATGCCATCGTGGGGGAGAACGGGGCCGGCAAGAGCACGCTGATGAAAATCCTCTCCGGCGTGATCGTCGATTATCAGGGGGAGCTGCTGCTGCGGGGAGAGCCGGTGCGGTTCGCCTCCCCGCTGGATGCGGCCGCGGCCGGGATCAGTATCATCCACCAGGAGCTGAACCTGGTGGAAGAACTCACCGTGGCGGCCAACGTGTTTCTGGGCCGGGAACGGTGCACCCGCGGCGGCTGGCTGCAAGAAAAACACATGCGCCGCCACACCGCCGAAGTGCTCCGCCGGTTGCAATGTTCCTTCTCCCCGGAGGAGGTGGTCGGGCGGCTGCGGGTGGGGGACCAGCAGCTGGTGGAGATCGCCCGTGCGCTGGCATTCCAGGCCGAAGTGCTCATCATGGACGAGCCCACCAGCGCCCTGACCGAAGCTGAAACCCAGCGGCTGTTCCAGGTCATCGAGCAGTTGCGCCGCCAGGGGGTGACCATCCTCTACATCTCGCACAAGATGGACGAAGTGTTCCGCCTGGCCGATTTTATATCGGTGCTTCGCGACGGGCGCCACGTGGCCACCGTGGCCCGGCACGAAACCTCGCCCGGGGAGATCACCGCGTTGATGGTGGGTCGCCGACTGGAGGAACAATCCCCAGTGGAGCCGCGCAGGCCGGGGGAGGTGGTGCTGGAGGTGCGTGGGCTTTCGCTGCCGTGGGCGGGATTGCCGGGCAAGTGGCGGCTGCAGGGGATCGATCTGGAAGTGCGGGCCGGGGAGGTGCTGGGGCTGGCCGGGCTGATGGGGGCCGGACGCACCGAGCTTTTGGAGTGCCTGTTTGGGGCCTCGCCCCTGCCTCCCCTGGGAGAAATCCGGCTGCTGGGCAAACCGGTGCGGCTGGAGCATCCGGCCCAGGCCGTCGCCGCCGGCGTGGCCCTGGTGTGCGAAGACCGAAAACGCCAGGGACTGTTCGACCAGTTGGATGTTACGGAGAACATCCTCGTTTGCACGCTCTCCGAAGCGCTACAGGCCGGGCTGCTCAGCCGCCGCAAAGAGCAACAACTGGCCCAGGCCGAAGTCCAGCGGCTGGGCATCCGCACCCCCGGGCTGCGGGCTCCCATCACCTCCCTGAGCGGCGGCAACCAGCAGAAGTGCATCCTGGGCCGCTGGCTGCGCACCGCTCCCCGGTTGCTGTTGCTGGACGATCCGGCCCGGGGTATCGACGTGGGAGCCAAGCAGGAACTGTACCGGCTCATCGACCAGCTCTGCCGCCAGGGGATGGCCATCGTGCTCACCTCCAGCGAACTGCCGGAGCTGCTGGCCTTGTGCGATCGGATCGTGGTGCTCAGCCAGGGCCGGATCACCGGACGTTTTTCCCGCAAGGAGTTTTCCCAGGAGGCGATCCTGGCCGCGGCCACCAGCGGCTCACCCCCCCTCCAAGCTCCCAAGCCCTCCGCCGACTGAAGTCGGCGGCTCGCCGGTTCGAGTATTCTTGCACCGGAGCTGAAGCTGGCGGCTCGCCGTTCAACCGCCGGCTAACGCCGGCGGCTCGCCGGTTGCAAGAAGAAACGCCTTTTTCTCGCACTGGTGCGGAAGCACCACCGCAAGACCCAAGACCCAAGCCCCAAGACCTCCGAAGCGGAAGCACCGGCGCAAGCCGCACGCCGCAAGCCGCTACTGTTTCTCCCGGTCTGCGGGGGAATTGCCCACCCGGCGGCCAACGGGTAGGTTGAGCGTCTTTGAAAACGGTCTTTCCGAACCAGTCGAACCCTCGCCGCGGGAGTCCCACCACGGCTCCAGGCGGTGCTCCCATAAGCGACCCCCTGCCATGACGCGCTCCGGGCAACTGCTTGCCGAGCTGAACCCCGCCCAGCGCCAGGCGGTGGAAATCCTCAGCGGGCCCCTGCTGGTGCTGGCCGGGGCCGGAACGGGCAAAACGCGCGTTGTGACCTACCGCATGGCCAATCTCATCTGCCACGGCGTGCCGCCGGAGCGGATCCTGGCCGTCACCTTCACTCGCAAAGCGGCCGGGGAGATGCTCTCCCGGCTGCGGGGGCTTGTGCGGCTGCGGGGAAACAAGCGCCCGCTGGTGGGCACGTTCCACGCCCTGTGCCTGGAGGTGCTGCGGCGGCACGCGGCGTGCCTGGGCTATCCGCGAGGCTTTGCCATCTACGACCGGGGGGACCAGTTGGGCGTGATCCGCTCCGTGCTGCGCGAAGTGGCCACCGGTGGGGTGAGTTTCCGGCCCGCAGACCTGGCCGCCATGTTCAGCACCTGGAAAGCCCGGGGACTCTGGCCCCACCAGGCCGCAGCCCAGGCCCACGACGACCGCACCCATGTGGCGGCCCTGCTCTACCGCCGCTACCAGCAGGCTCTGCGTCTGGCCGGGGCAATGGACTTCGACGACCTGCTGCTGGTGACCGAGCGGCTCTTTGAAGAACATCCCCAGGTGCTGCAAGAAGAAGCCGCCCGCTTCGACCACATCCTGGTGGACGAGTACCAGGACACCAATCCGCCGCAGTATCGCATCATCCGCCGCCTGGCCCGGCCGCACGGGAACTTCTGCGCCGTGGGGGACGACGACCAATCGATTTACAGTTGGCGCGGGGCGGAGGTGGAGCACATCCTTCGCTTCCGCCGCGACTGGCCCCAGGCCCGCATCATCCGCCTGGAAGAAAACTACCGCAGCACGCAGCCGATCCTGGACATGGCCAACCGGGTGATCGCCTTCAACCTGGCCCGCCACCCGAAAAAGCTCCGCTCGGCCCGGGGCCCGGGACCCAAGCCTCGCGTGGTGGCCTACGAGGACGAGGAAGAAGAAGCCCGGGCCACCGTGGCCCAGATCTTAGCCGCCGTGCGCAGCCGGCAGGCCCGCCCGGGCGATCACGCCGTGTTGTTTCGCACCAACGACCAACTGCGGCCCTTCGAGGCGGAGCTGCGTCGCCTGGGTCTGGCCTACACCGTGGTGGGCAGCACCAGCTTCTTCGACCGCAAGGAAGTGCGCGACCTGCTGGCCTACCTGAAGCTGCTCCAACGACCCGAGGACGATGTAGCGCTGCTTCGGGTGATCAACACGCCGGGCCGGGGGATCGGGCAGCAGACCGTAGAATCCCTGCTGGCCCGCGCCGTGGAGCAAAACCGCCCCGTGTGGCAAGTGCTTCAAGATAGCTCCTGGCGGCAGGGGCTTTCGGCCCGGGTGCAGCAGGCCCTGGATGGGTTCGTCCAGCTCGTGCAGCAGTTGCGGCGCCAGGCCCGGGGGCGCCGGGGCGTGGCCGGGTTGCTGGAGCACCTGCTGGAAAGCGTGGACTACCAGCGGGAGATCCAGCGGTTGAGCAAAACCCAGGAAGAGGCCCTCCAGCGGCAAAAAAGCGTCCAGGGGCTGCTGGAAACCGCCGCGGCGTTTGATCGCCAAGAGCCGCGCGGGAGCTTGCGCCAGTTTCTGGACCAGGTGGCCGTGGCCGACCGCGGCTTCGCCACCGCCGAAGGAGAACGCTTCGACCCGGACCAGGTGGTGCTCATCACCCTGCATGGAGCCAAGGGGCTGGAGTTTCCGCGGGTGTTCCTGGTGGGGATGGAAGAAGGATTGCTGCCCCACCGGCACGCGCTGGCCGAGGGGGACCGGGCCATCGACGAGGAACGCCGGCTGTGCTACGTGGGCATCACGCGGGCCCAGGACGTGCTGGTGCTGAGCTACTGCCGCCATCGGCTGCGCCGGGGCCGGCGCAAGCCCACCGTGCCCAGTCGCTTTTTGTACGAGGCGGCCGGGCAGGCGGAGATGGCCCGGCAAGTGGCCCAACTGGCCGGGCAAGCCGCCGCGGAGCAGCGCCTGGGCCGATAACCCGTCGCGTCACTGTGAATCGGCTTCTGCTCACGGCGTAGGCTGGTTTCGGCAACAGTGAACCGTGGGCGTAGTACGTGTTTAGCGTACTATCAAGATTGTGTGCTCTGGAGGAACTCACTTGTGGGTAAACATCCATCAAAGAGGAGCACTATTTTCGCTTCTTCGGCTCGGCGGGAGCCTTGCCCTCCCAGTTGTGCCCACTT
>JALSGI010000028.1 GCA_026982835.1 Planctomycetota bacterium
GGTGGGTCGTGCGTTTCTGGGCCATCGTTCCTGCCGGAAAATCAGGGCTAATTTTCCTCACCGGTGCGGTCGATAATACTTGACGCCTCGGTACAAAGCGCTAGGCTTAAACTGTATGCGGCGCCGTAGCCAAGTGGTCTAAGGCAGCGGATTGCAAATCCGCCATCCCGGGTTCGAATCCCGGCGGCGCCTTTGGTTTTTCGCTTCCCTTTGGCTCGTTCTGGCAGGCCAAAGGGGTTTCTTTTTGCCAGATGTCCGCCCCTTTTGCCCAAGCCCGTGTCCCCCCCCGATGGCGACGGCCCCTGCATCTTCCGCCCCGGCCCCTGGCCAACCGGCTCCCGGCTTCAGCGGCCGCTGGGTGCTGGCGGGGATCCTCCTTGTGGGGCTGCTGCTGGCCGCCGGCAACGTGTGGTTTCAGCGGCGGCAAACCCGAAACGCGGCTCGCTTCTGGGGACAGCAGGAGGCCCGCACCATCGCCCGCAGCCCCGACATCTCCCTGCTGTTGCTAGGGGAGCCAGGCCCCAAACGCCACCCCACCGACCTGGAAGTGGCCGGAGTGTTCTATCCCGTACTGGCCACTCGGGACATCAGCCGCCTGGGCGGGATTACCCACCTGCGCCGCGCGTTGGTGCTGGATCACTTCTATGCTTCCACCGATCCGGAGCCTTTTGCGGGCCCTTGGCGGTTTGCTCTGGTGTTCCGCCGCTTGGGGGAAGAGGTGGTGGTGCTGTGCGACGACGCCCTGGGCCGTGTGGGCCGCCGGGACGGGATGAGTCTGGCGGTGCAGCTGGTCCAGGGGCGGCGTTCGCTGCTGAGGGCCGTGCTCGGCCAGCTGCTGCGGCAGGATGCCCAACTGCGGCAGAAGTGGCAGCAGGTCAAAAAGGCCGATTTCCGGGGACAGCCCGACTCGGCCCCCGCACTTGGGCCGGAGGAAGGCTCCCCAAGGGCCGGACCTCCAGAGAGAGCTTCGCCAAAGGACCGCTCGTGATCCAGAAGCGGTACTGCTGGAGCGTGCCAGGCACGATCAGGATATAAGTGCGCTGCCTGCGCGGATCGGCCCAGCAACCGGCCACGGCCCGCGTTTGCTGCCACTGGGGCCGCTTGGGGGGGAAGGAGGGCAAAGAATCCAGCACGCCGTGCAGCACGAACAGCCAGGCCTGCACCGATTGGGTTTCGTGGTTGATCAGGTGGTGCACCACGCCCACTTGCCCCTGTACCTGCACTGCCCGCCAGCGAAGACGGCGGCTGACGCGGAGCACCGGAGGAACTTCGTCCTGCGGAGGGGGCTGGCGTCGCGTGATCCACTTCTCCGGCTGGTTGAACGCTGGGCGTTGCAACATCTGCCATGCCGCCTTGGCCAGCCGCAAGCTGGCCGGTGGCCAAAGCCACCAAAGCAGCACGACGGCGGCCACCGCCACGGCCAAGGCGGACAGGGTCCAGGATCGGCGCGTGTTCCAACCGGGGGCGGCTCGCTTCCGCCGGAGGTTTCCGGTGCCGACGCAGCCCGCGGCAGGTTCGACCAATTCGTTCCCCTTGGGCAGGGAGCCCGAATCGATCGCCTCCGACGCGGCCGCCGCCAGCAGCCGCTGCCGCAACCGGGCCAGGGGGCGCTGGGGAATGGCACCCTCCCGCAGGTGTCGGCCAAGCTGCTGGTCCCAGTGCCGAATCTGCTCGGCCAACTCCTGCCAGGCGGGATCTTGCCGCAGCCGCTCCAGCCACTGGGGATCGGCCCCCGGGGCTTGGGTATCCCCCCCGGTGGCCAGCAGCCACTGGATCAGGCGTTCTTCGTCCGCCATGAATGGGCATCCTGTGCTTCAATCGACCGAAGAAGACGACGCCGCGGGAAGCACGGCGCCCCTTGTCAACAAGGAACGCAGCCGGGCTTTGGCTCGGGACAAGCGGCTCATTACCGTACCCAGGGGAATGTTCAACCGCCGGGCAATCTCCCGGTAGCTCGCCTGCTCAAAATAGTGCATCAACAGCACCACCCGGTAGGAGGCCGGCAGGGAATCCAGGGCTTGCTGGAGCCGTTCGGCGTCCCAATCCGTCTCCTCGGCCACATGTTGAGGCCATTGCTCGTACAGCTCCTCGGGTACGCATTGGGGTTCCCGTTGCCGCCGGCGGAGCTGCTGCCAGTAGCAGTTGCGCACAATGGACAGCAACCAGGCCCGAGCACGTCCCGGCCGGCGAAGCTGGCCACACCGATCACATGCCAGCAGGAAGGTCTGTTGGGTCAACTCCTCGGCCAGTTCCTGGCTCCCACTGAGGCGGTAGGCGTAACGGTAAACCGCCTCCAGGTGGTCTTCGACCAGTCGGCCGGGCGTCACAGCCTGGGGGCGTCCGTCACAAGGCGCGCTGTCCGGGGTATTTTCGTCCATAGCTCAATGCTCCCCTCCCAGTGAACGGATGATCCTCCTCCGTGCATTATTCCCGATTTCTTCACGGCTGCCACAACTTTGGTTGTTTTTTTCTCGCCGTTTGCGGTTCTCGCGGTGGGGAAGAGCCCCAGTCCGAGTGCGGGTCGCGGGAAAAATTGCTGGATTTTGGGAATAGACGGCCACCCCGGGGAATCTACTCTTGCGAAACTGCAGTCCGTTCCGGCCAGGCCCGGAAACGGAACCCTTCGGGAGCGGGATTCCCGCAAGGGAGGTCGATCCTGCAGCAGGTGTACTCGCTTGACAAGGAGCAAGGGCGATGAAACGTCTTGGCATCCTGGCCACCTTGCTGGCCGTCGTGTTGTTTGTCAGTGGCTGTACCGGCAGCAAAAACGACACCCAGAATGGAACAGACACCCAAAATGGGACCAACGTAACTCCGCCTCCGGCCACGCCTGACGGAGGGCCGGACGCGCAGCCCCCGGTGCCCACCCCCAAGACCGGTACCGATAACAACACCACGGCTCCCGCTGATGGGGATAAGACAGGCGGAGCTAAGCAAGAGGCTCCCAAGCAGGACCAGCCAGAGCAAAAAGAGGAAAAGCAAGAACCGAAAAAGCAAGAGCAGAAGAAAGACGGTTAATTTAGCCTAATTTCGCCACCGCGTGCGTGCTGCATCCCAACGCATCCTGCCCCGGGTAGGATGCGTTTTTTGTGTCCTTCCTGTTCGGCCCTGAATCATTCGGCGGCCCCTCTTGCCCGACTAGCCGGATGCCCGAGCACGCGGTATAGCAATATGGAAGCGGCCATTGTTTCACTCGGAACAACCGCAAGCGGACGCTCCCGGCTCGCCAAGTGTCGGCTGACGGTGCGCGGCTGGCCGATTGGTGTGTGAGTCGGCGTTTTTTCTCGCTTTGGCGAGCCCCCGGCTTTGCTTTAGCCGGGGGAGAGCCAAGAAAAAACACATGTCGATCTTCTCCGCTGGCTGAAGCCCGCGGCTCGCCGGTGGCGAGAATGAACGCTTATTCTTGCATCGGAGCGGAAGCTCCGGCGAGCCGCGTGCGTGAGCACGCGGTTGCTACGGTTTGCGGTCGTTGCTACACTGGCCAACCGTCGGCTGACGATGCGCGGCTGGCCACGCCCTCCACCCCTCCCCGAGCTGAAGCTCGGGGCTCGCCGATCTGCAAGAAGAAACGCTTGTTCTCACACCGGTGCGGAAGCACCGCCGCAAGACCCAAGACCCAAGACCCAAGACCTCCGGAGCGGAAGCTCCGGCGCATGGCGCAAGCCGCAAGCCGATTTTCGCCGCACTGACGTGCGCACGCTCCGGGAGCTTACGCTCCCGGCTCGCTAGAGAACCGCGGGCTTACGCCCGCGGCTCGCCACGCCTCCAAGCCTCCACGCCCTCACCCCCCCACCGCCGCCGTGGCCAGCGGCTCCACCCGCACGGCGCACACTTTGTACTCGGGGATCTTCGAGCGGGGGTCCAGGGCCGGGTTGGTCAGGTTGTTGGCGTTGTGCTCCCCGGGAAAGTGAAACGTGCCGAACACCACCCCCGGGGGCACGCGGTGGGTCACCTGGGCCAGGGCTTGCATGGTGCCTCGCCGGGAGCGGACCACCACCGGCTGCCCCGCTTGGATGCCCAGGCGCCGGGCGTCCTCGGGGCTGATCTCCACCAGCGCTTCCGGATACACCCGCAATAGCTGGCTTCGCCGCGTCAGCTCCCCGCCGTGCCAGTGGAAAAGCACCCGCCCGGTGGTCAAAAGCAGCGGGAACTCGCCCCCGGGCAGCTCGTCCGGGGGAAGCTGCTCGGCCGGGTGGAATCGCCCCCGGCCCAGCGGGAACTTTTTCTGGTGGAGGATCGGCGTGCCGGGATGCTGCTGGTCCCAAACCGGCCAGTGCAACGGCTCGCCCTGCTGCAGGCGCTGGTAGGTGATCCCGGCGTAGCTGGGCACCAGTGCGGCGATCTCCTGCATGATCTGCCGCGGATGCTCGTAGTCCCAGGCGGCCCAGGGACCCTGCGGCACGCGCTTCTGGTAGTGCAGCGTGCGTCGGGCCACTTGGGCCATGATCCACCAATCGGGGCGGGCCTCCCCCGGGGGCGAAAGCGCCTGGCGGATCAGTTGCACCCGGCGCTCGGTGTTGGTGAAGGTGCCGTCTTTTTCGGCCCAAGCGGCCCCGGGCAGCAGCACGTCGGCACAGTGGGATGTTTCCGAAGGAAAGATCTCCTGCAGCACCACGAACGGGGCCCGATGCAGTGCTTGGCGGGCGTGGTTTAAGTCCGGCTCGGTCATCAGCGGGTCTTCGCCCAGGATGTAAAGGGCTTCCACCTCCCCGCGCCCCGCGGCGGCCACCACCTCGGTTACGGTAAGCCCCGGCTCCGCAGGCACCACCGCCTCCCCGGCTTGCCAGGCCTGCTGGAAGCGGCCGCGAGCTTGCGGGTCGGTTACGCGAGCGTAGCCGGGCAGCACGTTGGGCAGCGCGCCCATGTCGCAGGCCCCTTGTACGTTGTTTTGCCCTCGCAGCGGGTTCACCCCGCCGCCGGGACGCCCGATGTTGCCCAGCATCAACTGCAAATCCACCAGGGCCAGCACATTGAGCACGCCGGTGGTGTGCTGGGTCATGCCCATGCCCCAGATGGCCGCACCGGGACGCCGCGTGCCCAGCAGCTCGGCCACACGGAAAAGCTGCTCCTGGGGCACGCCGGTGGTGCGGCTGACCCGCTCCGGCGGATACTTCTCCAGCGTGCGGCACAACTCTTCAAATCCTTCGGTGCGCTGCTGGATGTACTGCCGATCGTACCAGCCGCGGCGCCAGAGGATGTGCATCAGCCCGTTGAGCAACGCCACGTCGGTGCCCGGGCGGTGACGCAGGTGCTCGGTAGCCAGCTCGGCCAGGTCGATTCGTCGCGGGTCGGCCACCACCAGCGGCACCCCGCGCCGCAGCACCGCCTGGCGCAACATGGTGCCAAACACCGGGTGCTGCTCCGTGGTGTTGGAGCCGATGACAAAGATCACCTGCGACTGGTGGGCCAGGTCGGCCAGCGTGTTGCTCATCGCCCCGGAGCCGATGGTCATCAGAAGCGCCGTCACACTGGAAGAATGGCACAACCGGGCGCAGTGATCCACGTGGTTGGTAGAGAGCACCTGCCGGGCCAGCTTCTGGGCCAGGTAGTTTTCCTCGTTGGTACACTTGGCCGAGGAGAACACCGCCAGGGCCTCTCCGCCGCGGCGGCACCACACTTCGGCCAGGCGGCGGGCCACCAGGTCCAGTGCCGTGGGCCAGTCCACTTCGACCCAGGGACCGCGATCCTCGTCCGGGGCCCGGCGGCGGCCCTCCAGCAGATACTGCCGCACCCGGGGCCGGGTAAGCCGCTGGGGATGATGCACATAATCCCAGCCGTAGCGCCCCTTGACGCACAAGCGGTGGCCGTTGACCGGGGCCTGGGAGGTGGTGGTCACGCCGATGATGCGGTCCTTTTGGATGTTCAGGTCGAACTGGCATCCTACGCCGCAATAGCTACAGGTGGTGCGTACCAGGCGGTCCGGCGGCCCGGCCTCAAGCAACGTCCGATCAGCCAAGGCGTGCGTGGGACAATAGGCCACGCACGCCCCGCAAGATTCGCAGCGGGCATCCAGCATCGTGGGGGCGGCCCCGGGCGTGATGTGCATTTCGGCCCCTCGGCCCCTCAGGTGCCAGACGAACCGCCCCTGCACTTCGGCGCAGGCCCGCACGCACCGGGTGCACAAGATGCACTGGTTCAAGTCCACGCGGATCAGCGGGTGCGGGTCACCGTCTTCGGGGTACCGGGGGGCAGCTCCCCGGGGCGGCTCCACGCCGTAGTGGCGCACCCAGTGCCAGAAGGCGTTTTTGCTTTGGGCCTCTTCGCTCACTGCGCCGGTGGTCCAGCGGCTCGGATCGGCCGCGGCGGCTCCCGGGTGGTGCAGCACCAGCAGGGAAAGCACGGCTTTTCGCAGTTGGGCCAGGTGCGGGTTTTCGGTCTCGACGACCATGCCCGGGGCAACTCGCGTCGTGCAGGCGGCCACCGGATGCGGCTCCCCTTGCACGTTCACCAGGCAGAGCCGGCACGATCCGGCCAGGGAAAGATCGGGGTGGTAGCAGAGCGTGGGAATGGTCACTCCTGCGGCCTGGGCCACCTGGAGGATCGTCTGCTCCGGCTCGGCCGCAAGCTGCCGGCCGTTGATGGTGATGGAGAACATGGCGCGCAGCACTCCGCAAGCGTCTTGAGAGGGAAACTGACGCAGCATACCAACCGGGAAACCAAAAGAGCAAGTTTGGTGCCAAGCCGGGGGGCGTGGAGGCCTGGAGGCTTGGGGGCTTGGTGGGATGGCGAGCCGCGGGCGTTAGCCCGCGGAAGAGCCCCGCACGTTAGTGCGGGGAGAATCGGAGTCGGCTTGCGGCTTGCGACCGGCGGCTTGCGCTTGGTGTTTCCGCACCCGGCAAGAACAAAACGTGTTTGTGAAAAACAACGCGCTTGGTGGAGTTGCTTTGATTCTTGCAACCGGCGAGCCGCCGGCGTAAGCTG
>JALSGI010000029.1 GCA_026982835.1 Planctomycetota bacterium
AACTGGGGCCGCTTTTGCTTTACGGCGGGGGGCTGGAAGGGGGGCAGGTGGTGGGCCAGTCCGACGCCTACGCCGCCCGGCCCCACACCACGCCAGTGCGCATCGAGAACCTGATCGGCACGATCATGCACACACTGATGGACGTAGGCCAGGTGCGACTGATGACCCAGGTGCCCCAAGAAGTGCGGCGGATCATCACCGAAAACGAACCGATCCCGGGCCTGCGCGGCCTGGAAGCGTGAGGGTCTTGAACAAACAACGCGGCTCCTCCGCGCTCCGTCAGCCCGCGGAGAGCCCCGCACGTCAGCGTCCGGGTCTTGGGTCCTGGGTCTTGGGTCTTGAGGTAGTGCTTCCGCACCGATGCAAGAACAAACGTTTCTTCTTGCAACCGGCGAGCCCGCGGCTTTAGCCGCGGGAGACGTGGAGGCTTGGGGGCTTGGAGGCTTGGAGGATACAGAGCCCCGCACGTCAGCGTCCGGGTCTTGGGTCCTGGGTCTTGGGTCTTGAGGTAGTGCTTCCGCACCGATGCAAGAACAAACGTTTCTTCTTGCAACCGGCGAGCCGCCGGCGTAAGCCGGCGGAGCAACGGCGAGCCGGGAGCGTAAGCTCCCGGTTGCTCGAAACGAAGCATCGATCGGTACGGTTCAAAACAAACCGCGTGCTCGCGCACGCGGCTGGCCGGTGTGGAGTGCGGCGGCCTGCCGCCGCTTTTCTCTGCTCCAGCAAGCTGGAGCAAGCCGGAGCGGAAGCAAGCTTCCGCACTCCAAACCACGGTCATACAAAACCACTTTCGCCCCGCGGCGACACGATTTACATTGAATTACATTGAACAAGACTGCCAGACGGTTCCGTGATCCCAAGGAGCCCAGGCCATGCTCAAGCTGGTGGATCGTGCTTCGGCTCATACTTGTGACGGGCTCACTCGGCGCGACTTTTTGCAGGTGGGGGTGCTGGGGGCCATCGGGCTTTCGCTGGCCGACCTGGAAGTGGCCCAAGCCCGCGGCCGCGTCCGCCCCGGGTGCGAAAACCGCTCCGTGATCATGATCTTCAACCTGGGAGCGCCCAGCCACCTGGACACCTGGGACATGAAGCCGCAGGCCCCGGCCGAGGTGCGTGGGCCGTTCAAGCCCATCCCCACCAAAGTGCCAGGGGTGCAGATCAGCGAGATATTCCCCGGCCATGCCAAGGTGGCCGAGCATATCTCCTGGGTCCGCTCCTGCTACCACACCGCCGCGGCAGTGCACGACACGGGCCACCAGATGATGCAAACCGGGCGGCTCTTCACCGGCGGGATCAACACCCCCCATGCCGGCTGCGTGACGGCCTACCTGCTGGGCCGCCGCACCGACTTGCCGCCGTTTGTCATTCTGCCCGAGCCGATGGGGCCCACCGGCGGGAACTTGCCTCATGGGCAAGATGCGGGGTTTTTGGGAAAGGCCTACGATCCGTTTGTGCTCAACGCCGATCCGTCCAAGCCCAACTTCAAAGTGCCCGACCTGCTCCCGCCGCCGGAGATCGGCCAGGTGCGCTTGCAACGGCGCCGGCGTCTGCGGCAGCTGGTGGAGACGAAGATCAAGCAATTCGAGGCCACCCCCGACGCGGAACTGCTGGAAAAGAACTTCCAGACCGCCTATCGGCTGATGACCAGCAAACAGGCCCGCGAGGCGTTCGACATCTCCAAGGAACCCCCCAAAGTGCGCGAGCGGTACGGCATGACCCGCTTCGGCCAGTGCTGCCTGCTGGCCCGGCGATTGATCGAAGCCGGCGTGCGGTTCGTCACCATCAATACGTTCATCACCGTGTTCAACGAGATCACCTGGGACATCCACGGTTCGAAGCCCTTTACGTCGATCGAAGGGATGCGGGACATCGTGGCCCCGATGTACGACCGGGCCTACTCGGCCTTGATCGAGGACCTGGACCAGCGGGGGATGCTGGCCGATACGCTGGTGTGCAACCTGGCCGAGTTTGGCCGCACGCCGCGGATCAACCCGGCCGGGGGCCGCGACCACTGGCCGCAGTGCTGGACGGTGTACTTTGCCGGCGGCGGCATCCAGGGGGGGCGCGTGGTGGGCAAAAGCGACCCGATCGGTGCCGTGCCTGTGGAACGCCCCGTGAAACCGGCCGAAGTGGTGGCCACCATTTTCCACTCGCTGGGTCTGGACCTGGAGACGCACCTGCCCGGACCGCAAGCTCGCCCCTTCCCGCTGGTGGACTACGGCGTGCACCCGATCCGCGAGCTGTTTTAAGGGGCTTGGAGGCTTAAGGGCGTGGGGGCTTGGCGAGCCGCTGGCGTGAGCCGGCGGTTCTCCAGCAAGCCGCGCATCGTCAGCCCGCGGAAGAGCCCCCCGCGTAAGCGGGGGGAGGCGGCAGCATCGGCGTGCGGCTTGCGCCGTGCGCTATTGCGCCGGAGCTTCCGCTCCGAAGCAAGAATAAGCGCTAATTCTCGAATCGGCGAGCCGCCGGCGTAAGCCGGCGGAGCAACGGCCAGCCGGGAGCACGAGCTCCCGGTTGCGTCAAACAAAACCACAAGCGCTCCCCTGTGAAAAACTGCGTGCTCACGCGTGCGGCTTGCATCAAAGAGCGTTGCCGGAAAAATCTGCCGCACCCCAACCCCACAACTTCGTTGACCCTTGCGGCGAGGGCTAACTATACTGGCTTTATGCCCGCGACGGCCGGAAGTCTCGTCCGAAGGCAGGTTCGCCGGGCCATGTCTTGACCTTTCCCCGTTCGCAGGTGACCGGGTCCATGAAGCATTTCCCTGTGCTGGGTGGATGGTGCCTGGTGCTGGCAGGCACCCTGGTTGGACCGCAAGTGGCCTGGGCGCAAGAAGAACCAGTCGCCCGCGGCTCCGTGCTGGACAAGTTGGATCGGGTGCCGCCCCCGTGGAAACAGCGCCGGCTGGCTCCCGGGGTGGGGCACTTGATCGACCCGGCTCCCCGGTTCGAGGAGCTGGTTTCCTTTCACGACATGATCCACGTGCTGAACCTGCATCCCCGGTTCGGCCAGCGCCCCTGGTCGGAAAACCTGGCCAAGGGCGTGCAGTACCTGCACGATGTTTATCACCTGGAGTTCTGGTTCAAGCCGGTGCGGATGATCTGGGTCGATGTGCCCCAGCCCGAAGGACGCTTCGTCCGCAAGCAAATCTGGTACATGGTCTATCGGGTACGGAACACTGGCCCCAGGCCCGTGCAGTTCTCCTCGCCCAAGCAAGGGGAGCTGGTGAAGCAGCGGCGTCAGACGGGCCAAAGGCCGATTCGCTTCATTCCGCGATTCGTGCTGCACGCCGAGGACCTCAAGCGCTACTACCCGGATCGCCTGGTGCCGGTGGCCATGAAGCCGATCATGGAGCGGGAGCGGCCGCCGCGGGTGCTGCTGGACTCGGTGCAGATGGCCTCCGTGGAGCTTCCGCCGCCGGAGCCGGGCCGGGACAACAGCGTCTGGGGAGTGGCCTGCTGGGAAGATGTGGACCCAAGTACCGATTTCTTCTCGGTTTATGTCCAAGGGCTGACCAACGCTTACCGCCGCGAAGCGGTGACCGACGCCCAGGGCCACAAGCACTGGAAGTTCACCCGCAAAACACTGCGGCTCTACTTCTGGCGTCCCGGGGACGCCGTGGATCCCCACGACCGGGAAATCCGCTTCGGCCGCCCCGGCCACGTTGCCTACGAGTGGGTTTATCGCTAAACTGCGCGTTTCGGCAAGCTAAGGCCCAGACCCAAACCGGAAGGAGCTTTCCTGGGCCGTCGCCAAAACGTCCCGAGAGACGCGGAGAGACCACAATGGCACACAAAAAGGGAAAAGGTTCCACGCAAAACGGCCGGGACTCCCTGCCCAAACGCCGCGGCGTGAAGCGGTACGGCGGTCAGTACGTGCGGGCAGGCAACATCCTGGTGCGCCAGGTGGGCAACAAGTTCGTGCCCGGCGCAGGCGTGGGCCAGGGGAACGACTTCACCCTGTTTGCCCTGGTGGACGGTTATGTGAAGTTCGACCGGGGCGGGCGGCGGATCAACGTCGTCCCGGCCGAACAGAACTGAAAGCCATTCGGTTCAGCCCACCTCCTCGACCGGACCCGCTATCCCCGGGTCCGGTCTTTTTGTTGCCCCGTGCAAGCTCGCCCGGGGGAAGGCGATTGCGTAGAATCCCAACAGTCCCCTTTTCTCCTTGTTCCTGGCCGTGTTTCCATGTTCGTTGATCGGGTGCAAATCACCGTTCAGGCCGGCCGCGGCGGCAACGGTTGCTTGAGCTTCCGCCGCGAGCGGTACGTGCCGCGCGGGGGGCCGGACGGAGGCGACGGCGGGGACGGAGGGAGCGTGGTGCTGGTGGTCGATCCGCAACTGAGCACCCTGGCCCCGCTGACCCATCGCTCCTGCTGGCGAGCCGAAAACGGGCGTCCCGGACAAGGCTCCAACCGGCACGGCCGCAAAGGGCGCGATCTGCTGATTGCCGTTCCCCCGGGCACGGTGGTCCGCGATGCCCAGCGGGGGTTTGTTATCAAGGACCTGACCACCCCAGGCCAGCGGCTCGTGGTGGCCCAGGGCGGACGCGGCGGGCGGGGCAATGCCCACTTCAAGTCTTCCACCAACCGCGCCCCGCGGGAAACCACGCCGGGGGAGCCGGGCCAGCAACGCCGGTTGCTGCTGGAGCTGAAGCTGATCGCCGACGTAGGTCTTGTGGGCATGCCCAACGCGGGCAAAAGCACCCTGTTGAGCCGCCTGTCGCGCGCCCGGCCCAAGATCGCCGACTACCCCTTCACCACCCGGGAGCCGAACCTGGGCCAGGTGCACGTGGAGGGGGATCGGTACTTCGTGCTGGCCGATATTCCCGGGCTGATCGAGGGGGCCCATGCCGGCCACGGACTGGGCCACGATTTCCTGCGGCACGTGCAACGCACGCGGGTGTTAGTGCATCTGGTGGAGCCAGTGCCCCAGGACAGCTCAGACCCGGTGGAGAACTACCGCAAGATTCGCCGCGAGCTGGAGCTGTTCGATCCCCAGTTGGCCACCCGGCCCGAGCTGGTGGCCGTGACCAAGGCCGATTTGCCCGAGGCGGTCCCAGTGCAAAAACGCCTGGCCGAACAGCTGCCCGGGCGCCAGGTGCTGCTGATATCGGCCGTGACCGGGCAAGGGCTTCGGGAGTTGAAATGGGCCGTGGTGGAGCTGCTGGACCGCCTGGCCGAGCATCACTCGGCCGTGCAACCCCAGGGGGAGCGTTGAGGACCGGCAAGCACCCCGGAAAATGAGAAGCAAGCCATGTGTGGTCGCTTCATCCTGCGTGCCTCGGCGGAGCAGGTGGCCCGGCAGTTCCGGCTCCAGCGCGCATTGCCGCTAGAGCCCCGGTACAACATCGCCCCCACCCAGCCGGTAGCCGTGGTGCGGCGGTGCCCGGAAACAGGTCGCCGGGAGATGGTCTGGATGCGTTGGGGGCTGGTGCCCCGGTGGTCCGCAGGGCCGGAGGCACTTCCGGCGGCGATCAACGCCCGCAGCGAGACGGTGCGGCAGCAGAGGATGTTCTCTGAGAGCTTCGCCCAGCGGCGGTGCCTGATCCCGGCCGACGGCTTTTACGAGTGGCGCCGCACCGGGGGGAGCAAGCAGCCGTACCTGCTGGAGCTGGGCCAGGGGGAGCTGTTTGCCCTGGCCGGGCTTTGGGACCAGTGGCTTCCTCGGGCGGACCAGCCGCCGCTTTTGAGTTGCACGGTGCTGACGGTGCCGGCCCGGGGCGTGGTGGCCCGGCTGCACGATCGCATGCCGCTGGTGCTGCCCGAGGAAGCCTACGACCGGTGGCTGGAAACTTCGGCGGAGGACCAGGAGCAACTGGACGCGCTTCTGGCCCAAGGGGTGCCTGCGGCCCGGTGGCAGGCTCGGCCGGTCTCCCAGGCGGTCAACGCTCCCGGGAACGAGGGTCCTGGGTTGTTGGGGCCAGCGGAGTCGCCGTTTTTGCCCGGGCTGGAGCTGGGTGGGGGGAGCGGCTAGGGCCGGGAGAACCCCCGGTAATCTCTTGCAACCATCGGTAGAATGGGCAGATAGGGAATTGGCTGCCGCTGTGGCCCAATAATTGCCCGACGCGGCGCATCTACAACACAGGAGGGAATCCTCCGGCTTGCTGGCACAGGAGCAGGTCTTGACGCGAGGTTGGCACCCGGGCACGTCCGCAGAGCTGGAACAACTATACCGCCAGGAGGCGCAGCGATTGCACTACTTTGTGCTGGGAGTGCTGCGCGACTCCCAGGGGGCAGCCGACGTGGTGCAGATCGCCTTTGCCCGGCTGCTGGAACAGCCCGAGCTGGACGCCGCCGCGCGGCGCAGCTGGCTGTACAAGGTGGCCTACCGCGAAGCGTTGGACCAGCTCCGCCGCCGTCGCCGCCAGGGGCGAATGCACCGCCGAAAAGCCCAAGGCCCGGCTGCCGACAACCCGGATGTCGATGCCCCCCTGGTGCAGCAGGAACTGGTGGCCCAGGTGCAAGCCGCCCTGGAAACCCTCCCGGAACCCCAGCGCCGGGTGGTGCACATGCGGATTTACCAAGGGAAAACCTTCGCCGCCATCGCCCAGGAGCTGGGCGTGCCGTTGGGAACCGTGCTGGGCAGGATGCACGCCGCGGTGAAGAAACTCCGCCGCAGCCTGCGTGGCTGGAATCCTCGACAGTAGCCGCTTGCCGCGGGAGAACCGTACCGTGAACACGCCGCAAGCCCATTCCTGGCAGCCGCTCCCCGGGGACAAGCCCCCGGAGGAGCTGTTCTGGCTGGCCGTGCAGTACTATCTGGGCGAGCTTTCCCCGGAACAGCACCAGGCGTTCCAAGCCCGGCTGGAACACGACGCGGCGGCCCAGTGTGCCCTGGCCGAGGCGGTGCAGCTGTGCCTGCACGTGGATGCGGCCCTGGCGGCAAGCCCCCCGGTGCAACCGGCCCCTGC
>JALSGI010000030.1 GCA_026982835.1 Planctomycetota bacterium
GTTTTGGCTGGAATAGGGATGCGGAGTGATCAACACGGCATCGAACAGACTTTCTTGCTGGGCGAGTCGGGCCGGTTCGGGCAACCGCTCGGCGATCTGCACGTGGCGGTAGTTGCCCCAGCGCACCTGGAGCCGGTGCCGCAGCACCGGGTCGGCTTCCACCAGCAGCACCCGCTCGCATTCCAGCAGGTGAGGGACCCACACGCCGGTGCCGGCGCCCAGTTGCAGCACGCTTCGGCCCAGGTAGGGCAGGAACCCCTGGGCCACCTGGTGACGGAAGCGTTTTTGCCGCTCCAAGTGCGTGTGGAACCACACGCCCGCATGGTCGGTGTATCGCCGATCCAGCCACGCGTAGCGGACCATCGCCCCCAGGGCCTTGAGGCCATCGACCGGGCCGATCTTTTTGCCTTCTTCCCAGGTGCGGCGGTGGTAGGAGATCGGCACTTCCCAGATGCGTGCACCCCATTGGGCCAGGCGGCAGGTCAGTTCCGGTTCCAGCGTGAAAGTGCGGCTGCTCAGGCGCAGGTGTTGCAACACGTCGGCCCGGATCATCTTGTAGCAAGTTTCCATGTCGGTGAGCGACAAGTCGGTCAGCATGTTGGAAACCCAGGTCAAAAACCGATTGACCAGCGTGTGCCAGTAGGGATGCACCTGGCGGGTGGTGCCGGCGTAGCGGGAACCGAACACCGCGTCGGCTTTACCGGCCAGGATGGGCTCCAGCAGCCGGGGCAGTTCGGCCGGGTCGTACTCCAGGTCGGCGTCCTGCACCACGGCCACCTGGCCGCTCATGTGGCGGATGGCCGTGCGGATGGCGGCCCCCTTGCCCTGGTTGTGCGGGTGCTGCACGGCTTTTACCCGGGGGTCTTTGGCCTGCCAGCGGCGCAGCAGTTCCCAGGAGCCATCGGTGGAGCCGTCGTCCACGGCCACCA
This sequence comes from Planctomycetota bacterium, assembly GCA_026982835.1. Lineage (GTDB taxonomy): Bacteria > Planctomycetota > Planctomycetia > Pirellulales > S012-138 > S012-138. The sequence continues at coordinate 930 of JALSGI010000030.1, forward strand.
CTTCGCGCTGCACCGGCAGCGGCACCTCCAGCACCCGGCGCAGCACGGTGTCCAGAGTGCCTGCCTCGTTATAGACCGGGATGAGGATCGAAAGGGTCTGGATCGTCACCGCCAAGGTTCTCCTTGTGAAAAGCCGTCTGCAGGGGGCGGTTGGGTTCCGGGGGGCGCTTCTTGCAAACTACCAAGCCACCGGGAAAGTTGCCACCGGGGGGCATCGTCGGCCTGGGGCCGGCAGCCCAAAAACAAGCGGCGGGATTCTAGCGTGGGGCCCACTGGGAGCTAAAGGTCAGCCTCGCCGGTGCTAGCGGGGTTGTGCGTGCCGGCAGGCTCGATCCCCCAGCGGGCAAGCAGCGGCAGCACCGCTTCCACCGGCAGGCCCACCACGTTCGACTCGCTCCCCCCGACAATCCGCAGCCAACCCGGGCGGTCCTGCAAGCCGAAAGCGCCCGCCTTGCCTTCCCACAGCCCGGTGTTCAGGTACTCTTCGATCTGCTCTGGCGAAAGCGGGTCCATCACCAGCGTGCTTTTTTCCAGCAGGTGTTCTTCTTTTTCCTCGGGCAGCAGGGCCAGGCACACGCCGGAATACACATAGTGCTTGCGCCCCGAGAGCAGTTGCAGCATGCGGCGGGCATCGTCCCGATCGCGCGGCTTGCCCAGCACCTGCCCGCAGCACACGGCCACCGTATCGCAAGCGAGCACGGCTAGCGGGCCATCCGGGGGGGCGGGCCGAAGCTGTTGCAGCACATCGTGGGCTTTGGCCCGGGCCAACCGCAGCACCATCTCCGGGGGCGACTCGCCGGAGCACAGTCCGCACTCGGCTTCGGGGCGCGGGGGCACCACGTCGAACACCAGCCCCACCTGGCGAAGCAGCTGCTTTCGCCGAGGCGAGGTGCTGGCCAGGATGAGCTTTCGGGCAGGGGAGGCGTTCATCGATCTGTTGGAATCCATTGTCGGAAAAACTTGCTAGCAAACTCCTGGGCTGGAAGGACCATGCCGCAACAACGGTTTCATCGGCGGCTGCGTCCCAGGGCAGCTTGGGGCTGGGGCCGAGGGCAGCAATCCTCCGGGCAGGGTTGCGGCCAGGGGGCGCTTCCCGGCACGCAAGCCGGTTCGGCGCCGGTGAGCCGCTCCTGGATTAGATCGACGATCATTTCTACAAACAGCGGATGCACCCCGGCCGTGCCGGCCCGCACCATCGCCAGCCCGAGCTCGCGGCAAAGCTCCCCCGCCTCCACGTCCAGGTCGTAGATCACCTCCATGTGGTCCGAAACGAATCCCAGCGGCACCAGCACCACCTGCCGCACGCCCTGGGGGGGGAGGCTGCGCAGGTGATCCAGTACATCCGGCTCCAGCCAGGGCACCTGCGGCGGGCCGCTTCGGCTTTGATAGACCAGGTCCCACCGAGGCACTCCCGCTGCCTGAGCCACCCACGCCGCCAACTCTTGCAACTGCTCCACGTAAGCGCACTGCCGAGCCTGGGAAAGCGGCAGGCTGTGGGCGGTGAACACCACGCGGGTGGGCACTTCCTGGGCCGGGGAGGGGAGCTGCCGAAGCGCCTCGACGGTGCGCAGCCTCATCACCTCCACGAATTGCGGATGGTTGTAAAAGGGGCGGATTTTGTCGATTCTCGGGGCACGCTCGCCCAGGGGGCGGCAGGCTCGCTGGAGGTCTTCCAGGTACTGGCGGCAACTGGAATAGGAGCTGTAGGCCGAGGTGACAAACGCCAGTGCCCGCCGCACGCCGTCGGTGGCCATTTGGGCCACGGTGTGCTCAAGCAGCGGGTGCCAGTTGCGGTTGCCCCAGTAAAGCGGCAGGGCCAGCCCTCGCTGATCCATCCGCTGCCGCAGCGCCCCGAGCAACCGCCGGCACTGGGCGTTGATCGGGCTTGCGCCGCCGAAGCGTTCGTAGTGCTCGGCCACCTCCAGCAGGCGTTGCCGGGGGACGTTGCGTCCGCGGGTGACGTTTTCCAAAAAGGGCATCACCTGCTCGCGCCCCTCGGGACCGCCGAAGGACACCAGCAGCACGGCGTCGTAGGTGGTGGAGGACATCCGGCTGTTCCGCTTCGGTGGCGGGAAAGAGTACCAGCTCCCAAACACCCGACCAGGCATACTGCATCCCCGCGGCACTGCCGGCCTTGGGGGAACACCTTGGCCCTTTTCGAGCTTATCCGATACACTTCAGCAGAACCATGCCGCCGCCGAAGCGCGGCTCGACGGGCTTTCTCCCCTGGAGCGGCAATGCCGATGCGCGTTGTTTTCCTGGGCACCACCGGCTATCACCCCAGCCCTCGGCGGCACACGCTGGCCGTGCTGCTGCCCGAGCAAGGCGTGCTGCTGGACGCCGGCACGGGAGTGTTTCGCCTCCCGCGGTACCTGCAAACCCAGGAGCTGGACATTCTGCTCAGCCACGCCCACCTGGACCACGTGGTGGGACTCACTTTTTTTCTGGGCATGGTCCACCGGCACCCCTTGGCGGCCATTCGCGTGCACGGGGAGGCGGCCAAGCTCCAGGCGGTGGAAGAGCACCTGTTCTCCGAACTGTTGTTTCCCGTGCGGCCGCCGCTTGAAATGTGCCCTCTGCCCCCGGGGGAGCTTGCCCTGCCCGGCGAGGGCCGCGCGTGCTGGTTTCCGCTGGAGCATCCGGGCGGATCGGTCGGCTACTGCCTCCGCTGGCCGGGGGCGAGCCTGGCCTATGTGACCGACACCACGGCCCGTGCCGATGCCCCCTACCTGGAAGCGATCCGCGGCGTGGACCTGCTGATCCACGAGTGCTACTTTCCCGACCACCAGGCCGAGTTGGCTCGCCGCACTGGGCACAGTTGTACCTCGGACGTAGCTCATCTGGCTGCCCGAGCCCAGGTGGGCCAGTTGGTGTTGGTGCACATGGACCCCAGTGCCGAAGCCGAAGACCCGATCGACCTGCCCCGGGCCCAAAGCATCTTCCCCCATACCCAGTTGGCCTGCGATGAGATGGAATTGTGCTTCGGTACCGGCTGAAGGCTTGGAGGCTTGGGGGGATGAAGCGAGCCGCCGGCGTAAGCCGGCGGTTGAACAGCGAGCCGGGAGCGTCAGCTCCCGGAGGAAAACCCGAAACAAGCGTTTGAGTCCAGTTCTCTCCATGCGGCTCGCTAAACCGAAAACAACGCGGATTCGCACACCTAGCGGCGAACCAAGCAAGACTCCACCAGAAAAACCGCCCCGATGAACAAACTCGCTTATCGCATCCGGCCCGAGCTAATCGACACCATGCCGCCTGGGATCCCCTACATCGTGGGCAACGAGGCGGCCGAGCGGTTCAGCTTCTACGGAATGAAGGCCATTTTGCTGATCTACATGACCCAGTACCTGGGCCAGGAAAACTTCGGCGAAGCCGAGGCCCGAAGCGCCGTCCATCTGTTCAACGCCTCGGCCTACTTCTTTCCCATCCTGGGGGCACTGCTGGCCGACGTGCTTTGGGGCAAGTACCGCACGATCATCACTCTTTCGCTGGTGTATTGCCTGGGCCACGTGGTGCTTTCGCTTTCGGATGTGCTGGGCCACCTGGGGCCCGAGCTGGAAAGCTACCTGGGCTCCTGGGCCGGGTGGTTTACCAGCCGCCGGGTGGGCCTGGCCCTGGGGCTGGGGCTGATTGCCGTGGGGGCCGGGGGGATCAAGCCCTGCGTTTCGGCCCACGTGGGCGACCAGTTCAGCGTCCGCAACCAGCACTTGCTGCCGCGGGTGTTTTCCTGGTTCTACTTTGCCATCAACCTGGGAGCCACCGCTTCCATGCTGCTTACGCCCGTGCTGCTTCGGCACCTGGGGCCCGAGGTGGCCTTCGGCGTGCCGGCCGTGCTGATGTTCCTGGCCACCTGGGTGTTCTGGCTGGGCAGGCACAAGTTTGTGCACATTCCGCCGGGGGGCAAGGCGTTTCTGCGAGAAGCCTTTTCCGCCGAGGGGCGCGGGGCGCTGCTGCGGCTGGTGCCGGTCTATGTGCTGGTGGCCATGTTCTGGGCCGTGTTCGACCAGACCGGCTCGGCCTGGATCCAGCAGGCCCTGGCCATGGACCGCCGCTGGCTGGGCTGGGAGTGGTATTCCGACCAGATCCAAGCCGTCAACGCCGTGCTGGTGCTGACCTTCATCCCGCTTTTTGCCTACGTGATCTACCCGCTTGCTGGCCGCGTGGTGCGGGTAACCCCGCTGCGGAAGATGGCCACCGGCATGTTCGTGGCCGCCGCCGCGTGTTTGATCCCGTGGTGGATCGCCACGCAGATTCAAGGCGGGTCGGTGGTCACCCAGTCCGACGAGTTGCACCCGCAGTTCTGGTCCGCCCGCAGCCTGCTGGATGGCGAAGAAAAAGGCGCCGGCTGGGTGGCCCGCACCGGCCCGGACTCCCCGGCCCAGGTTGTCATTCGCCTCCGCCAGCGCCGGCCCTGGCTGGTGGATCGCGTGGAGCTGGCAGGACTGCTGGATGTGGAAGTGCCCCTGCAAGCCGGCGGTGGCAATCGCCGCCTGGGGCGCGGCGACCTGCCGGTCCGTGTGGTGATCGAAGCGGCCCAGGCTCCCAAGGGACCTTGGCGTCCCGTGGCCCAGGCCAAGCTGCGGTGGTCGGCCGCCGGAGAGGCCACGGTGCGTTTCGATCCGGTGGAGACGGAGTACCTGCGGCTCACTTTTGCCCCGGCCGCAGGCTCCCCCGTGGTGGCACTTGCCGAGCTGAAGGTGCTGGCCGCCGCCGAAGCCCCTGTCCCGCAGGACGAGCTGGCCCGGCCGGTCTGGCCCAACGTGGCCGCCGTGGGCCATCGGCCCAGCATCGGCTGGCAACTGCTGGCCTACGTGGTGATCACCGCGGCGGAGATTCTGGTTTCGATCACCTGCCTGGAGTATTCCTACACCCAGGCGCCGCGGAAGATGAAGTCGCTGGTGATGGGCGTGTTTTTGCTTTCGGTGACGCTGGGCAATTTGTTCACCTCGGCCGTGAATCGCTGGATTCAGTTGCCCGATGGACGCCTGCTGCTGGAAGGCCCGGACTATTTCGCCTTCTTCGCCGCGGCCATGCTGGCGGCGGCCGTGCTGTTTGTGCCGCTGGCTCGCCTGCTGCCGGAAAAGACGTACATTCAGGAATAGTGATCCCGTGCGGCGTCCGCCCCGCGTGGTGTGACCGCATCCGCCCGTTCCCCCATTGAACAGGTTGCGATGTCCAGCCCCGTTTTTCCGCCCACACTGCCTTCGCTGGAGCAGTTTGCCGCCGAGGTGACCCGCGGCGGCTGGCCCCGGCAGGTGGAGTTCTTTCAGCAGCTCGGCTCGACCAACGATTGGGCCTTGCACAGGGCACGCGGTCTGCCGGGGGACGCTTCTGCCGGAGAGCGACTTCCCCTTTTGGTTTGGGCCTTGGAGCAAACCGCCGGCCGGGGGCGGCGGAGCAACCGCTGGTGGTCCGGCCCCGGGGCGCTGACGTTCTCGCTGGTGCTCGATCCGGCTGAAGTGTCCCTGCCCCAGGAGCTTTGGCCGCGGGTGTCGCTGCTGGTTGCGCGTGCGGCCCTGGAAGCGTTGCGGCAGTTCTGGCCCCAGGGAGCCTGGGCCCTCAAATGGCCCAACGACCTCTACCTGCAAGGCCGCAAGCTGGCCGGCGTGCTGGTGGAGTGTGCCCCGGGCCGGCGGCCGCTTCTGGTGGTGGGCGTCGGGGTCAATGTAAACAACTCGCTGCGGCACGCCCCCGCGGAGCTGCGCCAAACGGCCACCAGCTTGATCGACCAGACGGGCCAGGCCGTGCCCCTGGCCGAGGTGCTCCGCTGCTTCCTGGAACACTTTCGCCCTCTGTGGCAACAGGCCGGTTCCGCAGAGCTTTCGCTGCCCGGGCTGTGGGAACCGTACTGTCTGCTTCGCGGCAAAAGCGTGACCGTCCAGGACGACCGCAGTCGGGTCGAAGGCACTTGCGTGGGCCTGGACGAAGACGGGGCGCTGCTGGTGCAAACCCCCGCGGCACTTCAGCGCGTGG
>JALSGI010000031.1 GCA_026982835.1 Planctomycetota bacterium
GGTTCGGCTGCTGCGGCCTGGCGGCCGCCACGGGGGAACGGATCGTGGTGCCGGACGTTCACACCCATCCCAGTTGGGCCGCGTTGCTTCCTCGGATCAAGCACTTCGGCATCTGTGGCAGCTGGTCCGAGCCGATCTATTCGGCCGCCGGCACACTGCTGGGCACGCTTACGTTGTTTTCCCGCAAGCCGGACGTGGTCCAGCGGATCGACCGCCACTGGATGGCCACTGCGGCCCACCTGGCCGGTATCGCCATCGAGCGGGATCGCTCGGCCAAGGAGCTGATTCGGGCCAAGGAGGAGGCGGAGGCCTCCAGCCGGGCCAAAGCCCAGTTCCTGGCCAACATGAGCCACGAAATCCGCACGCCCATGACCGCCATTTTGGGGTTTGCCGATCTGTTGCGGGAACAAGCCACCGACACCGGCCAGCAGGAGCTGGCCGAGATCATCTACCGCAACGCCAGCTACCTGCTGAAGATCATCAACGACATCCTCGACCTGTCCAAGATCGAGGCCGGCAAGATCCAGCTGGACATCCAGCAGGTGTCGCCGTTCGAGGTGCTCGAGGACGTCAAGGCCATGATGCAGCGGCCGGCCGAGGAGAAGGGACTGGAGCTTTCGCTGCAATACCGCTCGCCCCTGCCACGCTGGATCCGCACCGACCCGTTCCGCCTGCGGCAGATTCTGGTCAACCTGCTGGGCAACGCGGTGAAGTTCACCCAGCGGGGCTCCGTACAGCTGGTGGCCCAACTGCTCGGTGCCTCGAGCACCGAGCCCCTGCTGGCCGTGGACGTGATCGACACCGGGGTGGGTATCCCGCAGGAAAAGCTACAAGCCATCTTCCAGCCCTTCGTGCAGGCCGACTCTTCCACCACCCGGCGCTTCGGCGGCACCGGGCTGGGGCTTTCCATCAGCCTGCACCTGGCGCATCTGCTGGGGGGGACGATCACCGTGGAGAGCACGCCCGGCCAGGGGAGCCGCTTCCGGCTCACGGTGCCCCTGGGACTGGTAAACCCCCACGAGCTGGTGCAGCCCCCGCAGGGCTCGCCACCCCAGTACCAGCAAACCCCTGTCACTCCCTCCGGCGGCACGCAATCCCCCTTGCAAGGACACGTGCTGCTGGTGGAAGACGGACCGGACAACCGCCGCCTGATCGCCCACATCCTCTCCAGGTACGGGATGCAAGTCACCACCGCCACCCACGGAGAAGAAGCCCTGGGGTTGTTCGAGGATTACTGGTCCCGGGACCAAACGCCCCCGTTCGACCTGGTGCTGCTGGACATGCAGATGCCGGTGATGGACGGTTACACCACCGTGGGGGAACTCCGCCGCCGAGGTTGGCGCGGCCCGGTGGTGGCCCTCACCGCCTTCGCCATGGCCCAGGATCGCCAAAAATGCCTCGATGCCGGCTGCGATGAGTACCTCACCAAGCCGATCAACAAGACCCGGTTGCTCCAGACCCTGGCTCGCTTCCTCAAAGCGACGGATTCCTCGCCGCCGGGCTAGATAAAAACCCCACGGGAGCCGGGGCAATCCGGCGACGGCGGCCCTGGTGGCCTCCGTACGTGTTTAGCCAGCCAGCACATTGCTTGGTTTGACGCTTCCGTGCCAAGCGAGAGGAAGCGTTTTTTCTCACAAACGGCGAGCCGGGAGCGTAAGCTCCCGGTTGCTTCAAACAAAGCAACGACCGGCACGGCTCAACACAACCGCGTGCTGACGCACGTGGCTGGCCGGACAAAAATCGACTCGTTTTTGCTTGGAAACGCTCCGTCTTGTGCTGGCACGCTAACAGCCCGTTGAAAAACGCAAGTTTGGGAGGGCGAGGCTCCTGCCGAGCCGTTTTTTCAGAAAATACGTCTAGTCCTGTGACGCGATTCCGTATCGAGGAACATTCTTCAACGGGCTGCTAAACACGCACTACGCCCCCGGCCACGAGGTTCGGCCGGTAGTACACCGCCCGGCAGTGATGCTGCGGCCGGAACTGCGGGCCGAACTCCCCCAGGTATTCCGAGGAGCCCACGAAAAGGTAGCCGTGCTGCGGCATCACTTTGCAAATGCGCAGCAGGACGTCTTTCCGCGTAGGCTTGTCGAAGTAGATTAGCACGTTGCGGCAAAACACAATATCGAAAGGCCCCAGCCCGACAAAAGGCTCCAGCAAGTTGCGCTGCTCGAACTTGATCATCCACCGCAGCTCGTCACGCACCCGCCACGAGCTACCCTGGTTGACGAAATACTGGTTTAGCAGCCGGGGAGAGAGGCCGCGCTGGATCTCAAACGGCTCGTACTCTCCCCGGCTGGCCTTGGCAATGGCCTCTTGAGAAATATCGGTAGCCAGAATCTGCACGTCCCAGGCGTCCACGTTGGGGATCGTCTCCCGCAGCACGATGGCGATACTGTAGGGTTCCTGGCCCGTGCTGCATGCGGCCGACCAGATGCGAATCCGCCGGGGAAAGGGGGTGTTTTGCTTCAGGTCGATCAGCTCCGGCAGCACCTTGTGCTGCAGGGCCTGAAACGGCGACTCGTCCCGAAAAAACAGCGTCTCCCGGGTAGTGATCGCGTCGATGATCTCCTGGCGCAGCCGGGCCGCTCCCGGCGAGGCGGCTCGCCGGGCCAGCTCCTGGTAGGAAGCAATGTTGTGCCGTTTCAGAATGTCGTCCAGCCGGGTTTCCAGCAGGTAGAGCTTCGATTCGTTGAGACAAACACCGCAAAGTTTCTGGATGAACGTAATGAGTTCTGCGATTTCGTTGTTCGAGCAGGTCATGCGAGCACCTTTTGGCGAATACAGCGAAGTATGGCAGCGGGAATGTCATCCAAGGGGACTTCAAAGTCGGCCAGCTCCCGCTCCACCACCGCCCGCGGCATGCCCCATACCACGCACGTGGCCCGATCCTGGGCAATGACGGTGCCCCCGGCCGCTTTGAGCCGCTGGCAGCCGTCGGCCCCGTCGTCTCCCATCCCGGTCATCACCACGGCCAACACCCGCCCCTGGTAAGTCTCGGCAAGCGATTCAAACAGGTAATCGACCGAGGGGCGGCAGCTTTTCACCGGCGGATCGTCGGTGATGCGGATGGTCGGCTGTCCGCCTTGCTGAACCACTTTCATTTGTTTGCCCCCGGGAGCAATGTAAACCCAGCCGCGCTGCACCCGCTGGCCGTCTTCGGCTTCGCACACCCGCAGCCGGCTGCGGCGATCCAGGTCTTCGGCCAGCGAGCGGGTAAACACCGGCGGCATGTGCTGCACCAGCAGCACCGGCAGGGGAAAATCAGCTGGCAAACGGGGAATCACGTGCAGCAGTGCCTCGGGACCCCCGGTGGAAACGCCGATGCCGACCACCTGCGGCTGGAGCTTGAACACCGGCACTTTGGACGCCGGTCCGGCGGCTCTACTCGGGGATTTTCCTGCTGCCGCTGCGCTGCCGGTCGTTCCCGCTCTTTCTTTGCCGCGGCGAAGTCCGCGGGCCAGGGCAAATGCTTCCACCTTGGGCACCAGCGTCCGCTGCAGCTGGTGGCGGCTTTCCGTGGGGCTGGAAGTCTGGGGTTTGGGCACGAAGTCGAAGGCCCCCAGATGTAGCGCCTCGATTGTCACCCGCGCCCCCTGCCGCGTAAACGCGCTGAGCATGATCGCCCCCGGCGCGTGCGGCCCCAGTTCCTTCAGGGCTTTCAGCACGCCCAGCCCGTCCAGCTCCGGCATCTCGAAATCCAGCGTGAGCAGATCTGGCCGCAGCAACTCTACCTGCCGCAAGGCAATCCGCCCGTTGGCTGCTACTCCCACCACCGACACGTCCGGCTGGGCGTTCAGCAGGTCGCGGACCACGCTGCGAAACACCACCGAATCATCGACCACCAGCACTTTGAGCGTCATGGTTGTTTCCACGTTCCCTGAGGCTCCGTTTCAGCCGGAAAAAGCGGTTTCGGCGGCCGTTGGCCAACCCGGGCCGCCTTCCTGGATGCGAGAAAGAGGGCACCGGGCAATGTTCTTGTTCCGATCTCTGGAGTCGTTGTCTGTGCAATCATACAGCCATCCAAGAAACGCCGCCTGGCCCTTCCAAGCGTAGCACACGGTTGCTCAAGCCTATGAGGAAAGGGCTGGCTTTCGGCACTTCTGCCTTGCCGCTTTCGGCGGCAAAAAGCCCCGAGGAAGCGCTCCTCGGGGCCACCAGCAAAAGCCGCAGCGGGAAAGGAGAGGGTCGATGTCAGCCCGCGCACACGGCGCCCACATGTTGCATGACCTGGCCGTCGGGGGCGCTGGGGCTTGAGGCCTCCGGCCCCGAAAGCCGATCCGCCCCCTCGTCCATGCGGAACTGCTGCAGCAGCTCCTGCAACTGTTCGGCCAGGCGCATCAACTCCTGGCTGGCCGACTGGGTCTGGTTGGCCCCTTCCAGGTTCTGCGCCAGCACTTCGTCCACGTGGCGGATGCGCTCGTTGATGTCGCGGCCGGCCTGGGCCGATTCGTTCACCCCCTTGGAGACCATCTCCGCGGCGGTGGCTGTTTGGGCCACGTTCTGGGCGATCTCCTTGGTGGTGATCGACTGCTCTTCCACGGCCGAGGCGATGGTGCGGGCCACCTCGTTGACGTTTTGGATCACCTCGGTGATGTGGCCGATGGCCTCGATCGAGTCGTTGGTGGCCGCCTGAATCCGCTGGATGCGGTTGCGGATGTCGTCGGTGGCGGTGGCCGTCTGCCGGGCCAGCTCCTTGACCTCGGTGGCCACCACGGCAAAGCCCTTGCCTGCCTCGCCGGCCCGGGCCGCCTCGATGGTGGCGTTCAAGGCCAGCAGGTTGGTTTGCTCGGCGATGTCCTGGATCACCTCGATCACTTTGCCGATCTCCTCGGCCGCACTGCCCATCTCGCCGATCTTGGCGTTGGTTTCGTCGGTCAGCCGGGCGGCCTCGGCGGCCACGCTGGCCGAGCGTTCGGCGTTCTGGGCAATCTCGTTGACCGTGGCGCTCATCTCCTCCACGGCGGCCGAAATGGCCTTGATGTTGGTGGACATCTCTTCGCTGGCGGCGGCCATCTGGTTCATGTTGCCGCTCATCTGCTCCACGGCGCCGGCTGCAGCCGAGCTTTCCTGGCGGGCGTTCTGGCTGCCCTGGGCCAACTGATCGGCCGTGGCGGCCATCTGGTGCGAGGCGCTGCTCAAGGTCCTGGCGCTGTCGTTGAGCTGCTGCACCATCCGGAAAAGATTGCCTCGCATCAGGTTGATCGCCTCGACCAGGTCTCCCATCTCATCGTTGGCTTTCACGTCGCATTCCTGCGACAGATCCCCTTGGGCGATTCTGCGGGCGAACGTGGCCAGTTTCACCAGCGGCTGGGCGATTCGCCGGGAAACCCGCACGCCCAGCGCCCCCACGGCCAGGGCCACCAGCGCCCCCAGCCCCAGCGACCAGAACAGCACGCTCCACTCGGAAGTCGAGGCCACTTGGGCCACGTCGCGCGTAGCCCGGAACGCCTCGGCCGTGTCCATCTTGGCCACCAGAACCCAGCGGAAGCCGATCAGGTCAATCGGCGTGTAGGCGGTCACGGTCTGATTGCCCAGGTAGTCCCGTTCCACCACGACCCCGCTTTTTTGTTCCAGCAGGGCCGCCTTGACTGCGGGAGTTTCCACCTTGCCTGCCTCCGGATTGCGGAACGAGGCCAACAGGGAGTGCGTCTCCGGCTTGCGATAGGAATCGCACCGCATGAGGAAATCCGGACCCACCAGCAGCGTTTCGCCAGTCTCCCCCAACCCGCTGCGGTCGGCCAGAATCTGGCAGATGCGTTCGGTGGGCATCTGGAACACCAGCACACCGATCATCTCTCCCCGGTCATAGATCGGGGAAGCAATGAAAGCCGCCGGCGCGCCGAAAGCCGGGGTGTAAAGCTGGTAATCGACCAGGTGGTAGCTGTCCACTCGGTTCGACTCGCGGGCCAGGCGGAACGCCTCGGCCAGGTTGCTCGCGGCCCAGGGGCCTTCCAGCAACGAGGTGCCGAAATCGACCCGCTTTTGCACGCTGTAAAGGACCCGCCCTTGTTCCGCGTCGATCAGGTAAAGATCGTCGTAGCCGAACTTTTCCAGGAAGCCGCTCAGCATCGGGTGATAGATGGCGTGGATTTCATCGTAGCGCGTTCCGGTATCGGCCGTGTCCAACAGGCGTTTTGCCGCCACAGGATTGGGATTGCTGAACAAGTAGGCGTGCTGCAGCATCACGGCCAGGGGGTCCAGGCGACGTAGTGCGTCTTCCAGTACCGGCTCTTGTCCCTCGTTGTGCCGTTGATACTCCGCTGCGAACGCCCCGCGGTAGAAGGCGTTGAGTTCCCGCCGCATTTTTTGCAACTCGGCTTCGGAGACTTTGCGATCTTCTTCATAGTCGGCCAGGGCATAATAGAATTGCCGCATGGCCCGGATCACCGAACGGTCTTCCGAAAAAGCCAGCACCTGGTCGCGGATCGTGCGAAAATAGTTTTCCACCTGGCGGCGCTTGGCATCCCGAATCGTTGCCAGCAGGTTGTTTGCCTGGGCAACGTTCCGCTTGTTGACTTTTTCCACCACCTGGCTCATTCCCGAGGCAGCCAGGTAGTAGTTGATCCCCCCAAGAAGGATCATCGGCAAGATGCCGATTCCCAGGAGCAGCAAGGTCAGTCGCTTTTGCATGGAAGTTTCTCCTTATGCCAGGGGAAACAGGGATGCGTCCGAAGTATCAACAACAGGGCGACTCTCTTGTTGGCAGGACGAGCGGGATGCCTGAGGGTCTATGTTTGAATGGCGGAGGATGGTTTTTCGCTGGTGTGGCCCAGGGCCTCTTCCAGGTCCAGCAGCACCAGGATGTCGTGCTCCAGCGGCACCACGCCGCGGAAGAAGCGGCCCTCGGCCCCGTGCAAGTTGGCCGGCGGCGGGGTGACGGCTTGCAGGTCC
>JALSGI010000032.1 GCA_026982835.1 Planctomycetota bacterium
CCGGGCCGTGGTCTGCCTGCTGGACTCGGATGCCGAAAACGTGTTCATCACCCTCTCGGCCCGCGATCTCAACCCCCAGGCTTTCATCGTCTGCCGGGCGGAAACCGAAAGTGCGGCCGGAAAGGCTCATCGGGCGGGTGCCCGCATGGTCGTCTCCCCCTACTACGCCGCCGGAGTGGACGTGGCCACGGCCGTCATCCGGCCCAACCTGGCCCAGTTCCTCGAACACGGGCGGACCGAGCAAGGTGGCTTCGACCTGACCGAAATTGCCATCGACCCGGACAGTGTGCTGGTGGGCAAGACCGTGGCCGAAGTGGGCCAAGCCAACGATACGGTGGTCTTCGTCGCCCTGAAACAGCCCGACGGAAACACCATCATCCGCCCACCCGGAGGGCTGCGGTTCGACGCCGGGGATATTCTCTTCCTGGCCGGCACTCGGGAAGCGCTGGAGCAGTTTTGCCAGCGGGTTCAGCCCTCCTACCAGCAGCAAGCCGCCCTGTAGGGGCCAGCCTGCGGCGAGGCGGCTTGGAGCTACTTCTGGGCGGCTGCCTCGTGTGCGCAGTTTGGCCGGCCGCCAAGGGGAACGGCTCACTTGTAAAGGATGAGCTTCCCTTGGCGGGTGCGGCGAAGCCGATAAAGCTGCGAGCCGCAAAGGATGCACACCTCGTCCTCGTCCCCTAGCAGTTGCTCCACGGGGATGACCCGCGGGAGTGATTGCAAGGGGAGCTGGCCGGAAGAGGGCCGGGCGGTCTGGGGGGAAGCTGGACTACCGGAGGCGTCTGCCGGTGGCTTTGGGGCCGAACTGCGGGAAGCATCGCACATGGGGAATTTCCCGTGGCAAGGGGCAGGATGCGGGGGAGCAAAAAGAAATGATAATGATTCTCTTTATCATGTCAATTGCTCTCTAGCTCCGTTGCCAAGAGGAGCTCTACAGGGAAAAATCCTGAAAATTTCCTTGACAAACCAGGATTAAGCACCATAATCTGAAAATGAAAATCAGTATCAGTATCAGCAAGCCAGCCCCAAAGGCCAGCTAGCCACACCGGTCCCTCTCCCCGCTTCTTTCAGGAGGTGTGCTATGCTGGCCTTGCGTTCTTTTTCTGCCGCTTCCGCCCGGCCTCGGGAGGCGTTCACCCTGGTGGAGCTGCTGGTGGTGATCGCCATCATCGGCATCTTGATGGGCCTGTTGCTGTCGGCCGTGCAGGCGGCCCGGGAAAGTGGCCGCCGAACCACCTGCCAGAACAACCTCCGTCAGCTGGCCCTGGCCATGCACATGCACCACGATGCCCGAGGGCACTTCCCCTTTGCCAGCCAGTGGAGAACCACCTTCCACAGCGCGTTCAACTACGCTCTGCCTTACCTGGAGCTGAGCAACCTTGCCAGTCGGCTGGATTTTACCCAGTCGGTCTTTTACGGGCCGAACAATCTCGTCATCAAGGAGAACCTCCCGGTGTTCTTGTGCCCTTCGATGGAGTTGCCCCGGCCCGTGCCCGACCAGACCCACGGGGCCAGCTACGAGGGTGCCCCGGCCAGCTATGCCGTTTGCGTAGGTAGCGAAAACCCGTGGCGGGGCCCGCACAACGGGGCCTTCGTCTTCAGCAGCGATCAGTTCCCCACCACCCTGGGACGGATCCAGGACGGGGCTTCCAACACTCTCTTGCTGGGGGAAATGGATTACGGATTGAAGAACTACTTTTTCCGGGGCACCTCGGATTTACGGGGCGGCGTGGTGCAGTGGGGAATCGGTTATCCCGGCTTCTCCATCGCCACCACCGCGGGAGTGTTCAACGCCCAGGCGCTGGTCAGCGGCTACGACGAGTTCCACACCTTCCGCAGCGACCACCCCAACGGGGTGAACATGGCCTTTGCCGACGCGGCGGTGCGGATGCTCTCTCCGGGCATCGATGCGGCCGTGCTGGACGCCCTGGCCACCCGCAACGGCCAGGAATCCGCCACGGCCCCGCAATAACCCCCAATCGCCCCAGGCCGTTTCCTCTTCGATCCCGTTCCCTCGCTTCCCAGGAGACAATGCCATGCGTTGCTGGTTTCGGATTTGCAATTCGGAGGTGCTTCTGAGTCTTGTGCTGATCGCCATGGTCGCTTCGGCCCAGGCGAAGGACTCAAAAGCCCAGAGTGCCCAACAGGTGATGGCCCGCGCCCATCGGGCCCGCGCCCAGTGGAAAGGCTTTCCCGGCTTCGAGGCGGAAGTGGTGCTGCAAAGCAACCACCGCCGCCTGGTGCGGCAGGTGGTGGTCACGGCGGAGCTTCGCGTGCAGTGGAACGAACCGGTGCCCCTGGAGTTTGTCCCCCTGAAACGCCGCTTCGAGTCCGTGATCCAGCACCGGGCAGCAGCCCAGCAAGATCACTACGACGTGGAGTTCGTGCCGGAAAAGGGGGAGCATCCCCTGGGACGGCTCATCCGCTTTCGCCACGACCCGATGCACAGCCGCTACCGCATCCGCGAAGACCTGATCGCCCAGGTGTCCCGGGACGCCGGGCCGCTGCACTTTACCATCTCGGTGCTGGACGCCAGTCGCAACGCCCAGGGAAAGTACCTGCCGCGGATCTATACGATTTCCTTCTGGGACCGCAAAACCGGCCTGCTGGTTCGCAGCACCACGGTCAAGCTGCAGTGGCAGCGTCTGGGCCAGTGGGACCTTCCCCGGGCCATCCACTCCATCACCACCCAGGGGAACCACACCCACCGGGCGGAAGTGATCCAGCTGGGCAAGCTCCGGTTGCGCAACGCTCCGGCGAGGGCAGCTGCCGGGGCGCGGTGAGGTTCCGGGTGATATTCCGCTTGCGTGGAGGAGTTGTCCGATGCGCTGGTTTTCCCTGCTGGTGATCCTGCTGGGTGGGACGGTGGCGGTTTGCGGGTGCCGTTCTGCCAGAGAGCCAGGGCAGGAAGTCCGCGGCACGGTCACGTTGGACGGCAAGCCGCTCTCTTCCGGCTCGGTAGTGCTGGTGCCGGCACAAGGGACGCGGGGGCCGAAGTGTTACGCCCTGGTGCAGCAGGGGCGGTTTCACATTCCGGCTTCCCGAGGACCGTTTCCCGGCACGTATCGCGTGGAGGTGTACTCGGCCGTGCAACTTCGCGTGCCGCTGCCGGAGGTGGAACAAGCCCAGCCGGACCCGCCGGGCGAGCCGCCGGTGGCCCCCCGGTTCAACACCCAATCGCAGTTGACGGTCACGATCTCCCCCGAGGAACCTGCGGAGTTGACCCTGGCCGTAAGCAGCCGCGATTCGGAGGACACTTCGCTCCCGCCGCGGTGAACGCCGCCGGCGGGTGCGGCTCCCGAGTTGCTTGCACCCGCGGGGGCAAGCAATAACAATGAGCTACGATCCAAGCGGGCGGTCGGGCACGCCGGCCCGGATCGCCTCTTCGGCAGAAAGATGTCGGCGTCCTCGTTGTGCAGGCACGAAAGGAGCCCCGGGTATGAAACGCCTTGTCACTTCGCTGGTGCTAGTGGTTTTGTGTTGTTCCGCGGTCTGGGCACAAAAGCCCAAGAACAAGATCAAGACCGCTTATCTCTCGCCGGAAGAAGCCCCGGCGGACTTTCTCTTCCAGGGGGAGTACCTGGGAAAAATTTGCCTGGACGGGGAGCTGCGCCCCTTTGGCTTGCAGGTGGTGGCCTTGGGAGACGGGCGTTTTGACGCGGTGGCCTATCCCGGCGGTCTGCCCGGAGCGGGCTGGAACGGCTACGACAAGATCGACGCCAGCGGTTCGCTCAAGGACGGAGTGCTCACCCTCTATGCCGACGACGGCTACGCCGTCATCAAGAAAGGACAAGCCACCATCTACAACAACAGCGGCGAGAAACTGGGCGAGCTGAAAAAAGTGCTCCGCAAAAGCCCCACGCTGGGTAAAAAGCCTCCCCAGGGAGCCATCGTCCTCTTCGACGGCACTTCCACGGATCGCCTGGCGGCGGGCAAGGTGGTCGAAGGCGGGCTGCTGGCCCCCAAGATCCTCTCCAAGGACAAGTTCCAGGATTGCCACATCCACCTGGAGTTCCGCCTAGCCTTCATGCCTTATGCCCGTGGTCAGGCTCGCAGCAACAGCGGCTGCTATGTGCAGGGCCGCTACGAGGTGCAGATTCTGGACTCCTTCGGGCTGGAAGGGAAGGACAACGAATGCGGGGGCATCTACAAGGTGAAGGCCCCGGATGTGAACATGTGCTTCCCGCCCCTTTCCTGGCAGACCTACGATATCGAGTTCAAGGCGGCCCGTTTCGACAAAAACGGCAAGAAGATCGCCAACGCCCGCATCACCGTGCGGCACAACGGCGTGCTGATCCACAAGGATGTGGAGCTGCCCCGGGTCACCCCCGGCGGGGTGCTTCCCGGCGAAGGCCCCGAGCCGGGACCGCTGTACCTGCAATTCCACGGCGACCCGGTGCGGTTCCGCAACATCTGGGTGCTGCCCAAAAAATAGCGCCTCCCCCGCGACGCTGGAATGACCTCAACCGCTGCCGCAAGGCGGCGGTTTTTTTTGTGGTCGGCTGGGGTGGCGTACCGGGGGGTTGATCCCGCCGGGAGCAGCGCCCAGGATGATGGCTGATCCGGCCGGGCAGCCGGAGAAGTCCTCTCGCCAGCAGGGAACCACCAGCCATGGCAGCTCGCGACGCGGTGAAGCAATACCTGAAGGAAAACGCCTCCCGGTTCGAGGAGGAACTGTGCCAACTGCTGCGCATCCCCAGCGTGAGCACCGATCCGCAGTACAAGCCGGACGTGGAGCGGGCCGCCGAGTGGTTGGCCGAGCATTTTCGCTCCCTGGGGCTGGAGGCCCAAGTGCACTCCACCCCCGGGCATCCGATCGTGGTGGCCCGAGGACCCCAGGTGCCCGATGCCCCCACGGTGCTGGTCTATGGCCACTACGACGTGCAGCCGCCGGACCCGCTGGAGCTGTGGGACTCCCCGCCGTTTGAACCCTCCCGCCGCGACGGCAACTTGTACGCCCGGGGAGCCACCGACGACAAAGGGCAGATGTTCACCCACGTCAAGGCGGCCGAAGCATGGCTGAAGACCACCGGCTCGCTGCCGGTGAACCTGATCTTTTTGATCGAAGGGGAAGAAGAAGTGGGCAGCCAGCACCTGGAGCAGTTCTTGCGCGAGCATGCCCGCCAGCTGGCCTGCGATTGCGTGGTCATCAGCGACATGTGCCAGTTCGGCCCCGGCCAGCCGGCCATCACCTACGGCCTGCGGGGCATTGCCTACTACGAGCTGTTGCTACAAGGACCCAACCGCGATCTGCACTCCGGCTCTTTCGGCGGGGCGGTGACCAACCCGGCCAACGTGCTGGTGCGGCTGCTGGCTTCGCTGGTGGACGAGCACGGCAAGGTGCAAGTGCCGGGCTTTTACGACCAGGTGCGCTCCATCTCCGCGGAAGAACGCCAGCGATTGGCCATGCTCCCCTTTTCCGAGGAGGACTTTTTCCGGCAGTTGGGCGTGGAGGAGGGGA
>JALSGI010000033.1 GCA_026982835.1 Planctomycetota bacterium
ACGCGGCTTCACCACCCTGGAGCGCCGTTGGGCCCGGCCCAGCTACGACATCAACGGGCTCACCGCCGGTTACCAGGGCCCCGGGGCCAAGACGGTGTTGCCGGCCCGGGCCTCGGCCAAGTTCAGCTTCCGCCTGGTGCCGGACCAGGACCCGGAAAAGATCACTGCCTCGCTGGAGGAGTTTCTCCGCGGGCAGCTCCCCCCGGGCGTGACGATGGAGCTGAAAAGCTACCACGGGGCCAAGGGGGTGCTGGTGGACGAGAACCACCCCTACGTGAAGGCGGCCGCCGAGGCGGTTTCCGAGGCGTTCGGCACCGCGCCGCTTTTTATCCGCGAGGGGGGCTCCATCCCCGTGGTGCTTACCTTCCAGGAGTTGTTCGACGTTCCGGTGCTTTTGCTGGGCTGGGGCCAAAACGACGACAACACCCACAGCCCCAACGAAAAGTTTTCCTTGAGCGATTTCCACCTGGGCACACGGGCCAGCGCCTACCTGCTGGACGAGATCGCCCGAACCGGCAGCGTCTGATCCGCCCCCGGGCGACTCACCCGGCGGCATTTCCGGAAAGGGGCACCCATGGACCTGGCAAGTTACAAGCAATACAAGCCCACGCGCAAGCAGCGCCGCTTGGGGCTCCCAGGACCGTTCCCCCTGGCCGATCACCCGCGGGAAATCGACAAGCGGCTTCCGGGCCACTCCCCCCTGTGGGTTTACGCGATGGTGTTTTTCGGGGGAGTGGGGGTCCTGGCTATGGGCATTTATTATGCGTTTTGGCTCTGGTGGATGGTGCAACGGCAAATTTTCCAGCAGATTGACCAGGCGATCATGATCCCCCTGGTGATAATCGGCTGCGGAGTAGTGCTGGTGGGGGGATCGTTGTTCCGGTTCCTTCAAGGGTTTCTGCTCTCCCCGGTGGAGCTAGTGCTTTCGGTCCATCCGCTTTGCCTGGGCGAGTTCTTCACCGTGCATGTGCGGCTGCGGTTCAAGCGCACATGGCGGGTAAGGTGGGCCGTGCTGGGCATCCTTTGCGAAGAACACACCGAAGGGAAAAAAGATAGCCAGGTCGGCATGTTCGTCCCCCTGGAAGAAACCAAACTGCTGATGCCCCCGGAACAACTCGTCCCGGCCGGAACCGAGCTGGAAGAAACCATCCGGTTCCTCATCCCCCGCAATGCCATGCACACGTTTGTGGGCAAGTACAACGAGGTGCTGTGGGAGCTTTGGCTTCAGATCAAGTTTGCGGGCCTGCCCCAGCTCCGCATCATGTGGCCGCTACTGGTGCTGCCGCGGCGAGCGCCCCAGGAAGAGTGATCCCCTGCCCCCCGGAGGGTTCCCGGTCCGAGGGAAAGCTTACCGTCCCGGAAAAACGCCGGCGGTTTGCACGGTTTGCCGGTTCGCCGGGGGCAGGGCGGCGGTAAACCG
>JALSGI010000034.1 GCA_026982835.1 Planctomycetota bacterium
GTCTTGGGCGAGCCCCCGGCGTTAGCCGGGGGAGGCGTGGGGGCTTGGGGGCCCGGGGGCTTGGAGGGGAGCGAGCCGCCGTCGTGAGCCGGCGGTTGAACGGTGAGCCGGGAGCGTAAGCTCCCGGAGACGATAAGAAAGCGGCGCATGCTTGCCGTGCTCTCCGTGGGCTGACGCCCACGGCTCGCGGCGGCAAGAACCAGCGCCAGCGGCAAGACAACCGCGTGCTCACGCACGCGGCTCGCCGGTTGCAAGAAACTTCTTTTCTTGCATCGGAGCGGAAGCTCCAGCGCACAGCGCACGGCGCAAGCCGCAAGCCGATACTGTTTCTCTCCCCGCTTACGCGGGGGGCTCTTGTTGGGCAAGTTGACGCTCTTTCTTGCATCGGAGCGGAAGCTCCGCTGCAAGACCCAAGCCCCACGACCCAAGACCTCTTACGCCGTATTTGGCATATCATTTGCTTCCTTCAGCTAGCGGCATTTCGTTCCTGGCAAAGGGGGTTTTCCCCCAACGAAGCCCCATGTGTCCCCCTTGTTGCGGGGAAAGGAATCAATCATGGCTATCCACTGGGCCTGGGACCAGGCAGCTTGCGGTTCGGATCGCGCCGCGGCCGATTCCCCTTCCGGGGTGGCGGGTGCTGCCGGGCCGGAGGCTGTTCAGGGGGAGCTGGTTGGCTGGCTGAGCCGCGGGGGAGGGCTGCCCGATGCGCGCGGCACCGTCCAGGTACGGGAAACGCACATCTCCTACGTGTTCCTTACCGCCCGCAGCGCCTACAAGCTGAAAAAAGCGGTCCGCTTCCCCTTTGTGGATTTTTCCACCTTGGAAAAGCGCCACCAGGGGTGCCGGGCCGAGCTGGAACTGAACCGCCGCCTGGCCCCCCAGGTGTACCTGGGCCTGATCCCCGTGCGCCGCCGAAGCGACGGGTCGTTCCGCCTGGGCGGCAGCGGGGGACAAGTGGTGGACTACCTGGTGCACATGCGCCGCTTGCCGCAACAGCGGATGCTCGATGAACTGATTGCCCAGGGACAGGCAAGCACCAAAGAGCTGGAACCGCTGGTGGAGCTGCTGGTGCGGTTCTATGCCGATCTGGCCCCGTGCATGCTTCGGCCCGAAGAATATCTCAACCGGCTGCACCGGTGGGTGGGGGACAACGGCCAGGCGTTGCGGCAGTTGCTCTCAGGGCCACGGCAACATCTGGCAGCGGCCGCCCAAACGGCCCAATGGCTGTTTCTCAAGGCCGGGGCCGAGCAGCTGCGCCGCCGGGTGTGCGATGGGCGGATCGTTGAGGGTCATGGTGATCTGCGCCCCGAGCACATCTGCCTGGTCCAGCCGCCGGTGGTGTTCGATTGCTTGGAGTTCTCGCTCCCGTTGCGGCAAGTGGACGTGGCCGATGAGCTGTGTTTTCTGGAGGTGGAGTGCGAGGTGCTGGGGGCCGGCCCGCTGGGCCGATTCGTCCGCACCCGCTGCTTGCAAGCCTGTGGCGATCGGCCCCAGGCCAAGCTGCTGGCCTTTTACAAGTGCTACCGCGCGTGCGTGCGAGCCAAGGTAACGGCCCTACGCACGCAGCAGCGTCCCCAACCTCCCGCACAGGACCAGACGCGACTGCAACGCTACCTGGAGGTGGCCGCCGAGCACGCCCGGGCGATCTCGCCCCCGCTGGTGCTGCTGGTGCGAGGGCAAAGCGGCAGCGGCAAAAGCACCCTGGCCGCCGCGTTGGCCCGGGAACTGGCCATGCCCCTGGTGAGCACCGACCGGGTGCGGTGCGAGCTGTTCGGCAACCACGCCCCGGAGACCGCCTGGGGCCGGGGAATCTACTCCGAGGCGAATCGCCGCCGGGTGTATGAAGAGCTGTTTGGCCGGGCCGAGAGGTGGTTGGGCCGCGGCAGGGGCGTGGTGCTGGACGGCACGTTCCTGGAAGAGGAACAGCTGCATCGGGTGCAGCGGCTTGCCCGGCAGCACGGCGCCCGGGCGGTGGCGATCACCTGCCAGTGTGCCGAGTCGCTGGCTCAGGCTCGGATCCGCAACCGCTTGCAGCAGGGGAGCGATTCCTCCCGGGCCACCGAGCAGGTCCGCACCCGCCAGCGCTCTCCAGCAAGGGTGCCGTTTGAAGCCTTCACGGTGGACACCTCCGGCCCCTTTGCCCAGGAACTGCAAACCGTTTGGGACCACCTCCAGGTGTTGCTGGGACTGTAGCTGGCCGCCAAGGGGTCCCAAGGGCGTGAAAGCTCTGCCCCTTTGCGAACCGGAACCGCTGGGCCAAAGAATCCTTACCCGGACGCGGTTGCAAAGAGTCCGCGCAGGGCTTCGGCCACCTGGGCCAGGGTTCCTTGCCAACGCCCATCGCTCCCCTGGCGGAACAGGCGCAGCGAAGGGTACCAGGGGGTGGAATCGCCCTGCAGGGGCCACATCCAGCTGGGCCACTGGGCCAGCAGCACCCAGCCGTTTTGTCCCAATCCCCCGGCCAAATGGATGTGGTAGGTGGGCACGCCGATCACCATGTCCACGGCGGCCACGGCGGCGGCAGCCTCTTCCACCCCCGCATGCCGGTAGGCTGGCGGCGGTAGCAGCGGCGGTTCCTGGCCCGTGAGCCGTTTCCACAGCCGGGCTTCGTATTCGTTGGGCCGCACCAGGGGGATGCAGCGGAGGTTTTCCATCCGCAGCAGCGGCTCGCAGGCTTCCAGCGGCAGGGAGCGGCCGAAGCGATCCTGCTGTAGAGCTCCCGGACGCCACACCAGGCCCACGCTCAGGCAACCTTCGGCGCCTGCCAGGCGGCGGTAGTGCTGCACCCGGGCCGGGTCTGCCCGCAGGAAGACGTTCCGCTCCGGGAATGCCTCCTGGGAGGTGCGCAGGTGCCGGGGCAGATCGCCCAGGTAGCACTCGAAATGCGGCCGGGGGCAGGTTTCTTCTTGTTGCTGGCCGGGGGCGAACGAGCCAAGTGGCATCACCTGGGCCCAGGGAAAGCTTCGCCGCCACAGTCCCTGCAACTCCTGGGGAGTCTCCAGCAGCACCGCGCCGGCTTTGCTGCGCAGATCGGGCAGGCAGGAGGCAAACAGCAGGTTCCAACTCAGCCCAGGTTCGCATCGCACCAGCAGCACTTTTTCCTGCAAGGGCTCCCCCTGCCAGTAGGGCCAGGGAGGAGCCTGGTGGTGGGCTCGCTCGATGCGTCCCGGCCGCCAGCTCCAGCCGCTCCAGCCGCTGGTCCATGCCTGCTGTTGCAGGGCGAGCATGCCTTGCCCCCACTGGGCCTGGGCATCGAAGGGATGCAAGCGGCACGCCTGTTCCAAAGCCGACAGGGCTTCGGCCAGCAGGCCCTGGCGGCGCAGCGCGTCGGCCAGCAACAGCCACAGTTGCCACTGTTGGGCATCTGCCTCCAAGGCGGCCCGCAGGTGCTCGGCCGCTTCCGCCCAACGGCCCTGCTGGGCCTGGCAGCGGGCGGCCAGGAAGTGCAAGCGGGGATTGGCCTCGTGGTGCCCCAGAGCTTCGGCCACGGCCGTCTGGGCCTGGGGCCAGTTGCGTTGGGCAATCAGGATTTCTAGCAGTCCCACCCAGGCACCCAAGTGAGCCGGGGCCAATTGCAAGGTGCGGCGGAAGTGCTGGGCGGCCACTTCCAGCCGCCCTTGTTGTTTCAGCCGCTGGCCGATCTGGTAGTAGTAATGCGGGTTGGTGGCGTTGGCCCGAAGCGTGGCCGCCGCTTGCCGGAGCAAGTGATTCACCTGGGCGGTTTCGTGGGCCAGATGCTTCAGCGGGGTGTCCCACAGGGCCAGGGACTCTTTTTGCTTGGGGGGGTTGTCCTGGTCCTGGTGGCGGCCGGAGCGTGGGGGCACACCTGGCTGGCAGGTGGGGCGAGCCGTTTCGCTCGGGATGGAGGTGTTCATCCCCTCTTTCTCCTGCAAGGGGCAACAACCCGTGGAAAAACGCAAACTTCCCCGCGGCGGATCGCTTCTGGTCAAAACTAGCACCCGCGGCCCGATGTCGCCTGGCTCCCGGAGGAGCATCCTGCCCGAGCCGCTGCCGAGGGCGAAGAAGGCTGCCGAGTTTGCAGGTTTTACCGGTGGCACCGGGGGCTTGCACCACGCGGCCCCACGGCCCAAGAAGACCGTGTGCTTCCTTCCCGGGTGCTTCAGTCCCGGCGGACGCGGGCCTGGAGATACACGTCCCCTTGCAACACTTGCACCTGGGGGGACTCCAGGTGGAGCGTTTGCTGGATGGTGTCAGGCCCGGGCAAATCGAGGCTTTGCGGCGAAGGGGCCTGCCCGCCCAGCAGCTTGGCGGCCAGGAACAGGTGCACTTCGTCCACGGCCCCGGCGGCCAGTAATTGTCCCAGCACCCGCGCCCCTCCTTCCACCAGCACGTTGGTCGCCCCGCGGCGGCCCAGCTCCTCCAGCAACTGGTCCCAGCGCTGCTGGTAATCGGCCCCGGGAAGCACCAGCACTTGGCAGCCGGCTTGTTCCCAGAGCCGGCGGTGGTCAAAGGGGGTCTGTTCTGTGGTGGCGATGAGCGTGGGCACTTCTTGAGCGGTTTGCACCAGCCGGGCCTGCGGAGGGGTGCGGCCGCGGGAGTCCAGCACCACGCGCAAGGGGGTGCGTGGGCCGGGGGGGCGCACCGTCAGCTGGGGATCGTCGGCCAGCACCGTGCCGGAGCCCACTACGATGGCGTCCACCCGCCCCCGCAGGCGGTGAACCACCTGCCGCGAGGCCTCGTTGGAAATCCAACGGCTGTGTCCCCGGTGCGTGGCCAGCTTGCCGTCCCAGGTGCTGGCCCACTTGGCAATCACCCACGGCCGCCCGGTAAGGACGCGCTTCAGATAAGGGGCCAGCAGCCGCCGGGCTTCTTCCTGGAGCAGGCCCAGCGAAACCTCCAGCCCCGCTTCCCGTAACTGTTTCACCCCGCTGCCGCGGACCGCGGGAAACGGGTCTTCCAGGGCCACCACCACCCGCCGCACGCCGCTTTGCAGGATCGCCTGGGTGCAGGGGGGCGTCTTGCCCTGGTGGCAGCACGGCTCCAGCGTCACATAGAGGGTGGCCCCTTGGGCCAGGGGGCCGGCGGTGCGCAGGGCTTCCACCTCCGCATGCGGTCCCCCGTACCGGCGATGCCAGCCCAAGCCCACCACCTCCGCGCCCCGGGCCACCACGCAACCGACCATGGGATTGGGTTCCACGTGCCCCTGGCCCCGAGCGGCCAACTGCAAGGCCAGCTCCATGTGCCAACGATCCAAAGCAGCCTGATCGGTCATGGAAAACGAGCAAGACTCCGAAACGAGCCGCGCGATCATGCAGCGTGCGGGGTTCCCGGACTGAGGCAACGGGCGGGGATCAGTCCGGGGTCCAGAGCTTTTGCGGCCCTGCGGCCGGCGCCTGCGGTGGCCCCTGGTCCGGGGTCCACAGCCCGGAGGGGGCTTCTTGCGGCTCTTTGGCCGCCTGGACACCTTGTTCCAATTGGGCAAGCTGAACCGCCTGGATTATCTCCAGGTATCGGAAGGCCAACTGGTGCAGCGACTCGTTGCCGGGGTGCGCCTCCAGCACGTGCTTGGCCAGCTCGACCACTTCAAGGAAATGGTTCGGCCCGCGCTGCATGTACAGCGGCAACAGCAGCGAATCCCACGAGGCACAGATGGCCTCGTCGAACTCGGGGCTGCGGCGCGCATCTTGGTACAGGCTCAGGATTTTTCTCGGGCTCTCTTCCCTGTCGGTTGCCGTGAACAACAGGCCCATCGCCACCTGGGAAGCCAGCCCGGGGCGTTGTTTCCACGCTTCGGCTTCGTAGCAGGCTTGGGCCAGCATCCGCTGGGCCCGCCGGTGCTGAATCTCCAACACTCGGTTCAGCGCCGTGGTCCACATCTCCACGGTAAACGAACGGGTCTCCAGGCGGTGATACCAGCAGGGCGAAATCCGGTCCAATTCTTCCGGGTCGGCCACCGGGATCGGCTCGGGAATCTCCAGACCCAGCTCCTGGCGAAACTGGTCCAGATCGACGTCCAGAAACGACGGGTCCCCCTCCTGGGTTTCCAGCAGCAGCAGCACCGCCTGGAGCAGCGGGTGTTTTTGGGGGTCTTCGGCGGCTTGGGCCAGCGTCTGGTGATCCAGTTGAGGCAGGCGGTGGATTCGGCTCCACTGCCGCAAGCGATGCCGCAGCCACTGCTCTTTCTCGGAGGCCGTGATGCGAGGCTGCTTGTCGGGGAGCCGGGCGAACCAGAAATAAAACGGCAATTCTTCCAGCACGACCAGTTCGTGCCCTTCCCACTGCAGCTCCGGCACCTGCCGCACAAGCTCCTCCCAGCCCAGGGGAGCATCTTGCTCGCTCCAGCGATAGCCGAACAGTTGCACCCGGGCCGGGCGATCCGTCTCCTTGCCGTAAAGGAGCACGGTCCCCCAGTAGGGGCCGTCTTGGCCGTTGGACAGCGGCAACTCGGGATCCACCAGCCGGAACACGGCCCGAGGAGGCGGGACCGACTGGTGGGCCGCCTCTTCCGCATCCTGGTTAACTTGCGTCAGATCCAGCCCATGAGGAAACGGCGGCGAGGGCTTGAGCTGGGACAGGCCTTGCAACGCTTCCAGCATCTGCTCGGCGTCCTCTACGGGAATTTCCACACCGACCTGCTGAAGCCCTTCCTGGTACAAACCGCGCACGATCAGCCCCAGGGCCAACGCTTCGATACGGCGCCACGGCCAGGAGGCCACTTCCGCCGCCCGCTCCAAGGCCTCCACCGCCCGGCGATCCTCCGCCAGAAAACTTCGCACCACGCCCAGGTAGTACCAAAGCAAATCGTGTTCTGGGTGTTGTTGCACCAACTGGGCCAGGAGCTCTTCGGCCTGCTGGTATTGCCCCTGATCAAACCGCTGGAAAAAGGTTTTCCACTCC
>JALSGI010000035.1 GCA_026982835.1 Planctomycetota bacterium
CAAGGAGGAGCTCTCCGCCTGGGACGGCTCTTACGATCCGGAGAGCCGCGCCGCCACGCTCTTTACATTGCTTTACGGCAGCCTGGTGTGGGAACTGGCCCACCTGGGCACCCGGAAGCGAAAACGCAAGACCCTTTCCTGGCAACAATTACTCTACGCCGGCACGCAGTTGGGCTATTCCACTTCGCTGCTTACCTGCGTGGATCGCCTGCTCAAAAAAAAATCGACCCGCTCCTGGTGGAAGGACCGCCAGGAGCTGGCCCAACTGGTCCGCAAGGCCGCCCGAGCCATCGATGTGGAAAAGGTGGAGCCGTGGGGGCGGTTCAACAGCTTCCAGTTCGTGAACCGTTTTTTCGAGGGTCCGTGGATGGGCCGGGCGTTGGGATTTCACACAGGCCAGTTGCCCATGCCCGGC
The DNA here is from genome assembly GCA_026982835.1 of Planctomycetota bacterium. Lineage (GTDB taxonomy): Bacteria > Planctomycetota > Planctomycetia > Pirellulales > S012-138 > S012-138. Next base: position 416 of record JALSGI010000035.1, read on the forward strand.
TGTTTCGCCACGCCGTTTCAGGGGTTTCTGGCCCGGGTGGGACGGCGGGAAACGACCTATGCCCCCTCGTATCACTTTGTAACCGACCTGGGCCAGGACCTGGCCTGGACCAACCTGCCCGGCGGCCCCAGCGAAAGCGGCTTTTCCCGGTGGTACAAAAGCGGCATTGCCGCCTGGCTGGAGGGACGTTACAAGCTGCTGGCTCCGTTCCCGGAACCGAAAGCTGCGCCTCCCGAACAGGACGGCCGCCCCGGGGCGCAAACCGCCAAGCGCTCCGCTCCAGCCGAAGCCACTGCGACGTCGAAGAAAAAACAGCGGGAGCTTTCTGCCTAAGCTATAGGAGTCCCCCTGCTCGCAGGCAGCTTGTCCCGTGGCACATAAATGCCACCTCGGCCAGCCGGTCACTGGTTGATTGCATCAATCAGCGTTTGTTGCTTGTTCTTGCTCGGCGAGCTGCATGCGTGAGCACGCAGTTTTTTTGGACCGGATCGGACGTCGCTTCGTTTGAAGTAACCGGGAGCTGAGTACGTGTTTAGCCAGCTAGCACATCACTTGGTTTGGCGCTTCCATGCTAGGAGAGAAAGAGAATAAGCGTATTTCTTGCAAAAGGGCGAGCCGCGTACCTTCAGCCAGCGGAGGACGGCAGGCTGTGGGTCACTGGGAGCTTCCGCTCCGGGCAAGAATCAGCGCCAATCCCCAACCCGCGAGCCGGGAGCGTCAGCTCCCGGAGCAAAACCGCAAAAAAAACGTTTTTTCTGGCTCTCCCCCGGCTGAAGCCGGGGGCTCGCCAGAGTGTGTTTTTCAACGGCCCCCTACAACGCCTCGACCACCAGGTCGCCCACCTGGCTGGTGCTGTAGCCCATTCGCCCAGCGGCCTGGCTTTTCATCTTGTTGCCGGTGACGTACTGAATGGCCTTCAGCACCCGCTGTGCGGCTTGGGGATAGCCGCTGTGTTCCAGCAGCATGGCCATCGCTCCGATGGCGGCAATCGGGTTGATGACCCCCTGGCCGGTGTACTTGGGGGCCGAGCCGCCCATGGGCTCGAACATGCTGGTGCCGCCGGGGTCGGGGTTGATGTTTCCGCCGGCGGCCACGCCCATCCCTCCCTGCAAAATGGCCCCCAGGTCGGTGATGATGTCCCCGAACATGTTGGTGGTGACGATCACGTCGTAGTATTCGGGGTTTTTCACCATCCACATGCAGCAGGCATCGACGTGGTTGTAGTCGGCTTCCACATCGGGGTACTCCCGGGCCACATCCTGGAAGGTGCGCCACCACAGATCGTGGCCGTAGGTGAGCACGTTGGTCTTGGCCACCAGGGTGAGCCGCTTGCCCTTGGGGTTGTTTCGCCGCCGGGTGTACTCGAAGGCCCAGCGAATGCACCGCTCGCAGCCTTTGCGGGTAAACAGGGCGGTTTGCACGGCCACTTCGTCCGGGGTGCCCTTTTTGAGAAAACCGCCGGTGCCGCAATACAGGTCCTCGGTGTTTTCGCGGACCACGACGAAGTCGATATCCTCGGGCCCTTTGTCCTTGAGCGGGGTTTCCACCCCGGGGTAGAGCTTCACAGGCCGGAGGTTGATGTACTGGTCGAGCTGGAAGCGGATCTGAAGCAACAGCCCCTTTTCCAGCACGCCCGGGGGGACGTCCGGATGGCCCACCGCTCCCAGGAAGATGGCGTCGAAGCTGCGCAGGTGGTCCAGCCCTCCCTCGGGGATGATTTCGCCGGTGCGCAGGTAGCGATCGCCGCCCCAGTCCAGCAGCTCGGTCTCGTAGGTGATCCCCTCCAGTTCGGCCACCGCGCGGAGGACTTTCATCGCCTCGTCGGTCACCTCCGGGCCGGTGCCGTCGCCGGGGATGACGGCGATTTTGAGCACTTGGGTTTGCTCGCTTTGGCTCATGGCTTTTGCTTTCGTTCCAAGGGGGCTTCAACGGCTTGCTCGCAAAGGCTTGCCGGGTGGCTCGCTCAAGCATTCTCCAGCAGCAGCTCGGCGATTTGCACGGCGTTGGTGGCGGCGCCTTTTCGCAGGTTGTCGCTGACACACCAGAAGGCCAGGCCGTTGGGGCTGGACAGATCGCGGCGCACCCGACCCACGAACACCTCGTCGCGCCCGCTGCACTGGCAGGGCAGCGGGTAGTGGCCCGCGGCCAGGTCGTCGCAAAGCTCGATGCCCGGAAACTCCGCCAACAGCCGCCGGGCTTCCTCCACGCTCAGGGGGCGGCGGGTTTCCACCAGGATGCTCTCGCTGTGGCAGTTGGCAACCGGCACGCGCACGCAGGTGGGGCAGACGCGGATGGAGTCGTCCTCCAGGATTTTCTGCGTCTCCCACACCATTTTCATCTCCTCGGAGGTGTAACCCTCGTGTTTCTCCGAGCCGATCTGGGGGATGAGGTTGAAGGCGATCGGGTGGGCAAACGCTTCGTATTGGTAGGGGCGCCCCTCGACGGCGGCTCGGGTGCCCTGTTCCAGGTCGCGGATGCCGGCCACCCCTGCCCCGCTGGTGGCCTGGTAGGTGCTCACCACCACGCGGGTGATCTGGGCTGCGTCGTGCAGCGGCTTGATGGCCACCACCATTTGCGTGGTGGAGCAGTTGGGGCTGGCGATGATCCCCTGGTGATCGCGGACCGCATGGGGGTTCACCTCGGGAACGACCAGCTTCACGTGCGGTTCCATTCGCCAGGCGCCGCTTTCATCCACTACCACGGCCCCGCGCTTGACCGCCTGGGGGATGTACTCCCGGGCCACCGGGTCGGGGGTGGAGCTGATGACCAGGTCGCCGCGGCGAAACACCTTCGGGCGCAGCTCCTCCACCGTGTGCTCCCGGCCGCGGAAAGGAAGCGTGCTTCCGGCACTGCGGGCCGAGGCCAGAAAGAGCACCTCCTGGATGGGAAAATTGCGCTCCTCCAGCAGCGTGCGGATCAACCGGCCCACGGCTCCCGTGGCCCCGACCACCACCACGCGATCAAACACCGCTCAAACTCCTTTGGGAGAAAAAAGGGGAAATCGCCGCCTGGCTTCGCCGCAATCGGATGCAGTGGTTGCAGGCAAAACGGCGGGATTCTAACGTACCATAAACCAAACGGTCTGCTTGTCCAGTGGCCTGGGGCGGCTTAGGCTGCCTGGAAGGATGTTGGTGGATATTTCCTGCAAGTACACTTGCGGAGCGATCTTGCCATGCGTGGTTTTTGCTGGTTGTGGCTTGCTGCCGGAGCGTGTTGCCTGGTTCCCGCCGCCGTGGCCCAAGAAGAACAGCCCAACCGCCTCACACCCCAGCAGGTGCAGGAAGGTTGGATTTTGCTTTTTGACGGCGAGACGCTTTTCGGCTGGCGGAAGATGAGCCGGGCCAACTGGCGCGTGCAGCAGGGAGCCATCGTGGTGGACCAGGGGGAACCGGGGCTGTTGCGCACCGGGAGCCAGTTTTCCGACTACCGCCTGGTGCTCCAGTTCCGCGCCCCGGCCGGCACCAACAGCGGCGTGTTCCTCCACACCAGCCCCCGGCCTCGGAATCCCCAGACCGATTGCTACGAAGTGAACATCGCCGATCCCGACACCAGCCCCTTTCCCACCGGCTCGCTGGTGGGCCGGGTGCGGGGGGCCGATCCGCCCCGGCTGGACGCCCGTTGGCACACAATGGACATCACCGTGCAAGCAGGAGAGGTGCAAGTGCACGTCGATGGCAAACTCATCACCCGCTACCGCGACCCCCGCCCGCTTGGCCGAGGGTACGTGGGCCTGCAATTCAACCGCGGGCCGGTGGCGTTTCGCTCGGTGCGGCTCAAGCCGCTGGGGCTGAAGCCCCTGCTGGACCGGGAGCTTTCCCAGTGGCGGCCCTATCCGGGAAAGCCTGCCCGGTTCGAGGTGGACTCCCAAGGGGTGCTCCGGGTGCGCGGGGGGCCGGGCCAATTGGAAACCCGGCAGCGGTTCGGCGATTTTGTGTTGCGGCTGGACGTGCGGGTCAACGGCCGGGGGCTCAACTCCGGGGTGTTTTTTCGCTGCATTCCGGGCCGGTTCTGGCAGGGCTATGAAAGCCAGATCCAAAACAGCTTCCACCAGGGAGACCGCACCCGGCCGGTGGATTGCGGCACCGGCGGCTTTTACCGCCGCCAGAACGCTCGCCGCGTGGTGGCCGACGACCTGACGTGGTTCACCAAGGTGCTGGTGGTAAGCGGCAACCACATGGCCTGCTGGGTGAACGGCTACCAAGTGAGCGACTGGACCGACCGCCGAGGGCCGCACGAAAACCCCCGCCGCGGCTGCCGCCGGGCCCCGGGCACGCTGGCCCTGCAGGCCCACGACCCGGGCACCGATCTTTCGTTTCGCAACATCCAGGCGGCCGAGCTTCGCCCTCGGGGGAAGTGAAGTGCGGCTTGCGGCTTGCGCCGGAGCTGTCGCTCCGGAGGTCTTGGGTCGTGGGTCTTGGGTCTTGCGGCGGTGCTTCCGCACCAGTGCGAGAAAAAGCGTTTCTTCTTGCAACCGGCGAGCCGCCGACTTCAGTCGGCGGAGGGCGTGGAGGCGTGGGGGGCTTGGCGGCTTGGCGAGCCGCCGGCGTGAGCCGGCGGTTGAACGGCGAGCCGCGCACCGTCAGCCCGCGGTTAGCGAGCCGGGAGCACGAGCTCCCGGTTGCTTCGAACCAAGCAACGGCGACACGGTTCAAAACAACCGCAAGCTCACGCTTGCGGCTCGCCGCAGCGAGAACAAACTCCCCGGCAAGCCGGCTCTGGCTGGCACTTCCGGCCCCCGTTGCTAAAATCCACGGCAACGATCTTTGCCAGCGATGTTTTCTTCGCAGAGGAACACCCCCATGGCGGCACGCAACCTGGTAGTGGCTCAAAGCGGCGGACCCACCCCCGTGATCAACAACACCCTGCGGGGCATCATCGAAACGGCCCGGGAGCTGGGCTGTTTCGACCGCATCTACGGCGGGCGCCACGGCATCGAGGGGGTGCTCAAAGAGGAGCTGCTGGACCTGGGAGCCCAGTCGCCCGAGGAAGTGGCCCTGCTTCGCTACACGCCGGCCGCAGGGTCGATCGGCACTTGCCGTTACAAGCTGCGGCCCGAGCAGCAGGAGGACTTCCAGCGGGTGGTCGATGTGTTCAAGGCCCACCAGGTGGGCTACTTCCTCTACATCGGCGGCAACGACTCGATGGACACGGCCCACAAAATCGCCCGCTTGGCCCACGAACAGGGCTTGGACCTGGTGGCCGTGGGCGTGCCCAAGACGATCGACAACGACGTGGGCGACAGCCGCTTTGAGCTGGTGGACCACACGCCCGGCTACGGCTCCACGGCCAAGTACTGGATGCACATGGTGCAGTTTGCCAACGAGGAGAACCGTGGCTCGGCCCCGGCCGACCCGGTGCTGGTGATGCAGGCGATGGGTCGGCGGATCGGCTTCATCCCGGCCGCAGCCCGCCTAGCCGATCCCCAGCGGCAATGGCCCTTGTTGATCCTGCTGGCCGAACGCCCCTTCCAGCTGGAACAAGTGGCCGATGCGGTCAACGACCTGCTTCGCCGCCACGGCCGGGCGATGGTGGTCATCAGCGAAGGGTTCGATGTGGGCTCACTGGGCGAGGTGAAGGACGCCTTCGGGCACACCTCGTTCGGTTCGACCAGGGTCACCGCGGCTCAGACGCTGGTGAACTTTCTCAACCAGCGCGGCTTGCCGGTCAAGGGGGCCGCCCGCAGCAACATCCCCGGCACCGACCAGCGCCACAGCATGGCCTACGCCTCCACGGTGGACCTGGAAGAAGCTTACCGCGTGGGCCAGCACGCGGTGCTGCTGGCGGCCGAGGGCCAGGGAGGCTACATGGCCACCATCTTGCGCGAGCCGGGGCCGGTGTATCGCGTGCGCTACGACAAAGTGCCACTGGAACAAGTGGCCGGGGCCGATCGCCAGTTCCCCGTGGAGTGGATCGCCGAAAGCGGCATGGACGTCACCGACGAGTTCCTCCGCTACGCCGAACCGCTGGTGGGCGAAGAGATGGTGTCGCTGCCGCTGGTGGGAGGCCGGGTGCGCTTGACGCGCTTCGAGCCGGTCTATGCCCGCAAGCAACTCCCCGACTACGTGCCTCAGGCGGACCGGAAGCAGTAGCCGCAGGTGGCGACTCGCCGCGGAAAGTGCGCAAGCGACAAGGTTGGCGAGCCCCCGGCTTTAGTTGCCCGGAGAGCCAAGAAAAAACGCATGTCGATCTTCTCCGCCAGCTAAAAGCCGGCGGCTCGCCGCTCAACCGCGGGCTTACGGTGCGCGGCTCGCCATTTGCGAGAATTGGCGCCGGTTCTTGCATCGGTGCGGAAGCACCGACGCAAGACCCAAGACCCACGACCCAAGATGGCGCAAGTCGCAAGCTGATACTGCTTCTCCCCCCGCTGACGCGGGGGGCTCCTGGTTGTGCAAGTTGACGTTTGTTCTCACCCCGGTGCGGAAGCAC
>JALSGI010000036.1 GCA_026982835.1 Planctomycetota bacterium
AAGATCACCGCCCCCCGGTTGCCGGTGAAGATGGTGTTGAGCGTATCGCGCAGCCCCTGGGGCAGCCCCACCGGGGAACCGCCCATGGCAATGGCCGCCAGCACCACGAACCCCAAGGCCACGGCCAGCCACAGCAGCGCGTCGCGCACCAGGTGCAGCCGCTGCCAGAGGTAGTAGGCCGCCCCGGCGTTCATCAACGCCGCGCCCAGATAGTAAAGCCCGGAAAACTCCGATACCGCTCGCAGGAAAGCCGGATCGTATCCGTGCATGGCTTCTCTGGCCTTTGGGGGGTTGGGTCGGGCTGGTTCGTCTCCGCCTGGTTTCCGGGGGGATCGGGGATCACAACGGGCCGCTGATCCCGCCGTCCTTGCGCACCCGCCAGAAGTGGATGGCCAGCAGCGTGGCCACCGCCAGCGGGATGGCGATGCAATGCAGCACGTAAAAGCGGTTCAGCGTCTCGTTGCTCACCTCCCGAGCACCCAGCAGCACGTAACGGGCGTCGGACATATTGGTGATCAGGTCCACTCCGCCCAGGGTCAGCAGTTGCTGTCCCGGGCCTTCGTGTCCCAGGATGGGAGTGGCCCGGGCCATGTTCGACCCCACCGTGATGGCCCAAATCGCCAACTGGTCCCAGGGAAGCAGGTAGCCGGTAAAGGACAGCAGCAGCGTAAGCACCAGCAGGATCACGCCCACCACCCAGTTGAACTCCCGCGGCGGCTTGTAACTGCCGGTGAGAAACACCCGGTACATGTGCAACCACACGGTGATCACCATCGCGTGGGCGCCCCAGCGGTGCAGCTCCCGCATGATCCCCAGGCTGGTCACGTCGGTCAGACTCATGATGTCCCGGTAGGCCCATTCCGTGGTGGGCCGGTAGTAGAACATCAGCAGCACGCCGGTGACCGTCTCCACCAGGAACAGGAAGAAGGTCACTCCGCCCATGCACCAGGTGTAGCTCAGGGCGATGCCTTGTTTTTTGATCGACACCGGGTGCAGGTGCAGGAAGAAGTTGGTCAGCACCACCACGATGCGGTTCCGCCGGTCCAGCGGCGCCGGGTGGCGGAAGATGCTTTTCCACAGTTGGCTGTTCCGGATGGTTTGACCCAGGCCCATGATGTCCTTTCCTTGTTACGGCTCGGGCAGGAGGGATGTCGCTCGGGGGGAAAGGGAAGCCAAGCAAGCCGACGACACTCTAGGCAGGCACGAAGCTGTCCGGATCCTCCCACTGGCCCTTTTCTTCCTGGAACTTGCGGCTTTTGTCCACCTCCAGTTGTCCGTCTTCGGCAATGCGGATGGCGTAGCGTTCCAGGGGCCGCGGGGCGGGACCCTCGAAGTTGATCCCATTGATGTAAAAACCGCTCCCGTGGCAGGGACACTTGAACTTCTGCTCCGCCTCCAGCCAGTTGGGCGTGCAGCCCAAGTGCGTGCACACCGTGCTCAAGGCGGAAATCTGTTGCTGCCCGTTGTACTCCGCGTTGACGATCCAGATGGCGTACTGGGTCTTGTACTTCACTTCCACGTAGCCGGGCGGGTAATCGGCCGGAAAGCCCACCTTGAACTTGCTGGGCGGCTCGATCCGCACGTTGGGGAACATGAACCGCAGCGTCCCCAAGGTCCACAGCCCCATCGTCGTGGCCAGGGAACTGAACCCAATGCCCAGCGGCGTGGCCACCATCATGCCCAGCACGGCCAAAAAGCCGCGCCGCTGCTGGTCGGCCTTGGCCTTGGGCCGGGCCGTGGGGGGCTTGGTGGGCCGGGGGGGCACCTGGGGCTTGGCCTTGGCCGCCGGGGCAGCCGCTTGTTCCTTGGGGCGAGCGGGGCGGCGGGCCGCCTCCAGCACGCTTTTGGGCACCGGACCGCGTTTCTTCGGCAGCTGCTGGCCGGCCAGGATGTTCGAGCTATGGGGCTTTTCCGCAGTGGCCGGAGCCGATTCGGGCTTGGGCTTCGGCTTGACCGCAGGCTTTTTCACCGCTGGCTTCTCGGCCGTCGGGGCCGCAGGTTTCTCACCCCCGGCGGCGGCCTTCTTCTGCTTTTCGGCCCGGGCCATGGCCAGAATCTCTTGCACGCTGGGGCGCTTGCCCGGGGTGGGCTTGGGCGTTTGGGCCGTCTTTTCCTCGGCGGCCGGGGCCGGTGGGGGCTGTTGTGTGGCCGGAGCGGATTCCGCCTTTTGCGGGGCTTCTGCCTGCTCCTTGGCTGCCGATTTGTCGCCGGAGTCCAGCTTGCGGCAGGCAGCCAGAATCTCGGCCACCGACATTTTCTTTTTCTTTTTGTCATCCGCAGCCATATCTTGACCTACCCTTGATTTTCCGGGGGAACGCGGATGCGGCTTTTTTCTTATAAGTTGCTTAATTGAAAGCAGTTACAAAGACCTGCTCGGCACGGACAGCCCTTGGCTTGTGAAGAATTTCACGAATTTCCTGGATTCTGCTCTTTCCCCTTCCGGCTGTCAAGCCCCGCTGCCGGACCATGTGGCCCTGGGCTCTCAGGCCGGCAGGGGGGATGGGTTTGGTGGACGATCAAGGATGTTGTGCGGAAGCAACTCCAGCGGCTCGGCCGGCCCCAAGCAAAGACGAGTCGATGCTCGTCCGGCGAGCCGCGTGCGTCAGCACGCGGTTGTCTTGCCGCTGGCGCTGGTTCTTGCAGCCGCGAGCCGTGGGCGTAAGCCCACGGAGAGCACGGCAATCATGCGCCGCTTTCTTATCTTCTCCTCTTCTCCGGGAGCTTACGCTCCCGGCTCGCCAAGCCTTCACGCCTCCAAGCCTCCACGCCCCCGGAGCGGAAGCTCCGGCGCAAGGCGCACGGCGCAAGCCGCTAGCCGCCTCCCTTGGGGTTTGCCCGGCCACGAGAAGCTTCCCCCGGCTCGTTTCGGCTAGGGAGGGGATTTCTCTCCGGCCGGCTTGGGCGGCTTTGGCTGGGGCTTGGCGGTCTCTTTCCCGGCAGGGGGCCTGGCCTGGGGGGAGTCTTTCCTGGGCGGGGAAGTTTTGGGCGAGGGGGCTTTCAGCGGGAAGGGCTTTCGTGGGGACCCGGACTCCTTCTCCTTGCCCGCCTCCTGCTGCTGCGGCTTCTCCTTGCCCGAGTCCGCTCCCCCCTCCACCGGCACCGGTTCGCTCGAGCCCGGCCGGAGCACCTTCGGCACATAAGGGTGCTTGCGCTTGCGAAGCACCCGCGCCGAGAGGATGCGGTCCGGAGGCAGTTTTTTTTGCTTGTCTTGAGGATTCTGCGGGTTGAGCCGCACCGCCACGTCCATCCCTTGGATCACCCGCCCAAACACGGTGTAGGAGCCGTCCAAGGCCGGCAGGCGCTTGTAGGCAATATAAAACTGCGAGCCGGCCGAGTTGGCCTTGCCCGTGTGCGCCATGGCCACCGAGCCCCAGTAGTGCCGCCGGGCATCCTTACGATTGTGCTCATCAGGAATGGTGTATCCTGGTCCCCCGCTGCCGTCTCCCTTGGGATCTCCGCCTTGGGCCACAAAACCGGGGAGAACCCGGTGGAACGTCAGCCCGTCGTAAAACCCCTTCTCCACCAGATAGATAAAGTTGGCCACCGTGTTGGGAGCCTGGTCCTCGAACAGCTCGATGACTATGTCGCCCTTGGTGGTGTGGAGCAGCACCCGGGGAAGGGCCTGGGGATCGTCGTCCCCTCGCTTGGCTTCTTCCTCTCGGAACTTCTGCTCCTGGGCCCAGAGCTCTTTTTCCCTGGGGAGTTGGGCCAGGATTTGTTCCACCGGCGCCGGAGGCTTCTCGTTGCCCCCTTTGGCCCGGGTGAGAAACTTCTCCGCCAGATCGTACCGCCCGTACTGGAACGCCGCCTGCCCGGCCAAGGCGTCCATCTCCCGGTTCCTCTCCGGCTCCTCGAACCGAAACCCCTTGGATTCCAGCAACTCGAACAACCGCACCGCCTCGGCCAGATCGCCCCGACGATTGGCCTGAGTGGCGGCCACGGCCAGAAAAAGGGCAATCTCCTTTTGCGACGGATCGGACCGGAACACCTCCTCGGCCAGTTGCTTGAGTCGGGCCAGCATCTGCCGGGCCTTGGTCGTCTTTTCCTGGAAGGCCTGTTCAATCGGCGGCCGCTGCGCCGGCTTGACCCGCTTGTACTCCAACTGCAACTGCCGAATCTCCCCCAGCAGATCCTTGAACTGCTTGAACAACTGGTCGAACTGCGCCTTGGCGCCGCTGGCCTGGCCGCCGGAACCAGAAGGCGGCTTGGACCCGGAGGATTGCGCCCAGGCCCCCTCCCACAATAGGGCAAATACCAGCCAGGCAACCGCCAGGGACCGCACTGCGCTTGTCATGGTCGTCCTCGTGCAGAAGGGGAGGCTTGCCGCGGGGCATCGTGCCCTGATCCACATCGGCCAACTGGCCGCTTCGGGGAAGATTCCTTGCGTTTTATCGGACAACCCGCAAACTGACAAGCACACTCTGGGCGGAAACCCATCGCGGCGGCCTGGCTGGGCCTGGCGCACTTACGGAAGTCTGGCACACACTCTCCAGGGCACCAAGAGTCTGCCCGCAACCCTAACAGCCCGTTGAAGAATTTCCTGAATACGGAATCACGTCACAGGACTAGCCGTATCTTCTGGAAAAAAACGGCTCGGCAGGAGCCTCGCCCTCCCGGACTTGTTTTTTAGATGGGCTGCAAAAAAGTGGCTGGGGCTTGTCAAGCAATTTTTGGGGTCTTGGGTTGTGGGTCTTGGGCGGGTGCTGCCGCACCGGGCGAGCCCCGAGCTTCAGCTCGGGGAGGCGTGGAGGCTTGGGAGGGTTGAGGGCTTGGTAGGAGCCGGAGCCCCGCACGTCAGTGCGGGGAGAAGGAGAGTGGCGAGTGGCGAATGGGGGGAGGCTCCGCACGTCAGTGCGGGGAGGAGCGGCGGGAATCGGCTGGCGGCTTGCCGGCTGCGGCGACGCTTGTTTCGGCCGGTTCGGCAAACCGCATTCGCCAGCAGGCGGCGGCCAGGTGGTCGGCCAGCGCCTGGAACTTGAGCGTGGTTTGAGCCAGCTCGTAGTCCCGGCGGCGAAGCTCCCCTTGCAGCTCTTTGCCGAACTGCTGCACCCAGGGCCAGGCGGCCAGCAGCACCCCGGGACGCTGCAGCACCTGCAGGCGCTGTTGCTCGATGCGTTGAGCCAACTGGGCGTTGATCCGCGCCAGCCGCCGCCCGGCGTAGAGGACCAGCTCGGCGTCGTCCAGGGCCCGGAACAACTGCCAGGCCCGGCGGGAAACTTCTTCGGCCGGCTGGCGGGCTTGCAGGAGCTTTTGCTGCAGCTCTTGGCACCGCTGGGGCCAGCTTTCGGTATCCAGCACGGCCGAGGCCCGCGGCAGCAGCTCCCAGGGACGGGTGCCGTCCAGGAGCCGGTGAACGCGATCAAAAAGCTGCACTTGTTCCTCGCGCCAGGTGGAGCGGTCGCGGCGCTGGGCATCGCCCCAGGCGGCCAGCAGCTCCCGCACCACCAGCCCGCCGCGATCCCCCTGGTCCCATCGCTTCCACGCCGCCGCAAGGCGTTGTTCCCAGCTTGTCGTCTCGGCCAGGGGATGCAAGCAGCGCGGCGCTCCCGGCGGCAGGAGCCGCTGCGGCGTAGCGTCCCAGCGGCAAAGACCCCCGGGGGCAAAAAGCCAGGGCAGCACTGCTTCTTCGCGGGCCGCAGCCTCGTCGGCCCCCAGCCAGGTGGCCAAGGCTTGTTCCAGCAGCAGATGCCACCGCAGCCAGGAAAGACCGTCCAGGGGAGCTCCCGCCCGGTGCAGCAGTTGCAGCAGCAGGTACACCTGGGCCTGGAGCTTGGGGCCGGGGTGGAGCACGCGGGCCGGGACGATCCGCCGCCAGAGCACTTCGGCCGCAGGCCAGCCGGGCAGTGGGGGCGTTTGCGCCACCTGCGGCAGCCAGTCAAACACCTGCTCCACCGTAGCCGGGTGACGGGCCGCCTGGGCCCAAGGGCCAAATCCCAACTCTCTGGCCGCTTGCCCAGAAAGCCACAAGCCCACCCGCAGGTGCAGCCCCAACACGGCCGCCTGCGGCCAGGCTTCGGCTTGGGCCAGGTGGGCCTGCGCCCGCTGCCAGCTTTGGCGCCAGAGGGCCAGAGGCTCGGGAAATTCGCACATGGGGAACTTTGGCCACCAGGGCAAGAAAAACCGCATTCCGGCAAGAGTCTGAAGCTAACGCAGCGCACCGCTTAGCTCAAGGCACCGCGGAGGAGGTCTTGAGGCGTGGGTCTTGAAGGAGCCCCGCACGTTAGTACGGGGGTCTTGGGTCGTGGGTCTTGGGTCTTGCGGTGGTGCTTCCGCACCGGGGGCGTGGAGGCTTGGGGGCTTGGAGGGATGGCGAGCCGGGAGCGTAAGCTTCCGGAGCCCCCGCGTCAGCGGGGGGAGATGAGATGCGGCTTGCGCCGTGCGCTGTTGCGTCGGGAGCTTCCGCTCTGGAGGTCTTGGGTCGTGGGTCTTGGGTCTTGGGTCTTGCGGTGGTGCTTCCGCACCAGTGCGAGAAAAAACGTTTCTTCTCGCAACCGGCGAGCCGCGTGCGTGAGCACGCGGTTGGCGAGCCCCGGACTTCAGTCCGGGGAGAGCCAAGAAAAAACGCATATCGATCTCCTCCGCTGACTGAAGTCGGCGGCTCGCCACTTGCAAGAAAAAAACGCTCATTCTCTCCTGGCATGGAAGCGCCAAACCAAGTGATGTGCTAGCTGGCTAAACACGTACCAGCTTCAGCTGGCGGAGGCCGGCGAGCCGCCGGCGTTAGCCGGCGGTTGGCCGGCGTAGCAACGACCACAAACCGTAGCAACCGCGTGCTCACGCACGCGGCTCGCCGGAGCTTCCGCTCCAATGCAAGAAAAACGTCGTCCAGC
>JALSGI010000037.1 GCA_026982835.1 Planctomycetota bacterium
CAAGTTGACGTTTATTCTCACCCCGGTGCGGCAGCACCACCGCAAGACCCAAGACCCAAGACTCATGACCTCCGGTGCGGAAGCTCCGATGCAAGCCGCAGGCCGCACGGCGCAAGCCGATACTGTCTCTCCCCCCGCTAACGCGGGGGGCTCTTCGCCCAAGACCCAAGACTCAAGACCAACACACTGACGTGCGCACGCTCCGGCTCCCCCCAAGCCCCCAAGCCCCCACGCCTCCACGCCTCCAAGCCCTCCCGTGCGGGAGCCTAGATGTCCACGATCACTTCGGCCAGGTAGCCCTCGGGGGTCTGTTGCACCCGCAGGCCGTGGTAGGTGATGGCCTTTACTTCGTGATCCAGCTGATGCCGTCGCGGATCGGCCACCTCCCCCCGGCAGGTGGCCTGCAGGTGGAAAGAGTTCTCCCGCTGTTGCACTTGGACTTCAAAGTGCGCCAGCAGCAGCCGCTTGCTCTCGAAAGCATAAAGCAGCTCGTCCAGCCAGTCGAACAGCAGGAACTCCAGCTGGTCGCTTTCCAGTTCCACGGGGTGTTCTTCCCGGGGCTGTACGTCCTGGAGATTCAGCACGATCATCTGGCACAAGCCACGGCCCGACTCGGCAAACAGCTCCTCCAGCGTACCGGCGCGGACGCGCAGGCCCAGGTCGGCCGTGTGGTCGAACAGCTCGAACATGGCGGCAGGGCTTCCTCTGGCCGGGGAATGGAAGCGGTTCAGCTTGCCACGGCCGGGGCCGGCTCGGTGCGGTCGAAGCGGGAAATGACGGCACAGCCGGTGGCGTCGCTCCACACGTTGACCACCGTGCGGCACATGTCCAGCACGCGGTCCACGGCAATGATCAGTCCTTGGGCCTCCAGCGGCAAGCCCACCGCCTGCAAGATCACCACCATCATCACCAGCCCGGCATGCGGGATGCCCGCTGCCCCGATACTCACCAACAGGGCCGTATAGGCCACCACCACTTGCTGAAACAGCGTCAGCTCGATCCCCGACAAGTTGGCGATGAACAGCACGGCGATCACCTCATACAGGGCCGTGCCGTCCATGTTCACCGTGGCCCCCAGCGGCAGCACGAAGGAACAGATGCGATTGGGCACGCCGGCCCGCTCCTCGGCCGAAGCCATCGTCACCGGCAGCGTGGCATTGCTGCTGGAGGAGCTGAAGGCCATCAGCAACGCGGGGCTGAGGGCCTGAGCGTAGTGCCAGGGATTGCGTCGGGCCAGCAACCACAGCACCAGCGGCAACACCACCGCGGCGTGGGTGCATAGGGCCAGGAACACTGTGAGCATATAGACGCCCAACCCGCCGAAGACATTCAGCCCCTGGGTAACCGTCACGTGAAACAACAGGGCGAACACCCCCACCGGGGCCAGGTACAAAATGGCCAGCGTCATCCGCATCATCACGGTGAACCCGGCCTGGGCGCCGCGTCGGACCGTTTGGGCCACCTCCCCTCCGGCCAGCAGGGCGAATACCCCCACCAGCAGGCTGAAACTGATAATGGAAAGGAACTGTGCCTGGGCCAAGGCGGCAAAGGGGTTGGTGGGGATGAGCGTTTCGACCTGTTCCCACAAGATCACGTCCAGCGACTTGCCCGCCTGGAGCAGAAAGTGCTCGTGGCCCTGGGGATCGCCCAGGGCGATTTGGGCGTTTTTTCCCGGGGCGATCAGGTTGGCCCAAAGCAGCCCCACGCAAATGGCCAAGGCGCTGGTCATCAAGTAGTAGAGGAACGTGCGGAGGAACATGCGTCCCAGCCGGGCCGTTTCGCCCAGGCTCATCACCCCGGCAATCAGGGAGAACAGCACCAGCGGCACGGAGACCATCCGCAGCATGCGCAAAAACAGCAGTCCCAGCAGCCGCAGCCGGTCGGCCCAACGCCGCGCGGCGCTGCGGCCATGGCGCACGAACAGGGCGAACAGGTCGGCTCGCCGCGCTTGTAGCTCTTCCAGCGTGCGCACGTGCAGGTATTGGGGCTTGGCCGCGGCTTGGGGCAGCCGGGGCCAGGGCATGCGGGCCAGGTCGGCATCGGCTGGCAAAAGCCCCACCACCACGCGAAGCACCGCGCCGGGGGTCTGGCCTTGTTCGGCCTGGGGAGCCCACTGGAGGAGCACCCGCTGCGGCTCGTCGTGGCACCAGAACTTGCCGGCGGGCACCTGGGCCGGCTGGTCCATCCCTAGCACGTGCAACACTTGGGCCGGCACGTCCAGGGGCTGCTCCATGCGGTAGGAGCCGGCAAGCCACTTCAGCGCCACGCCCAGCACGACGGCCAGCACCATGCCGATCAAGATCTGCCAGTGGATGGCCAGGCGAAACATGCACGCGACCCTTGGCTAGCGAATCGGCAGACAAAGTTTGCCCGCAGGGATACCCTGCCGGGGAACGGATTGGGCGGATTGTAGCCGAAAACCGGCCGCCGGGCGAGGTGCGCGGCTTTAGCTTGGGGAGGGCTTGAAGGGCGTGGAGGCTTGGCGGGCTTGGCGGGACGGCGAGCCCCACACCTCCACGCCCCCGGTGCGGAAGCTGGCGGCTCGCTGGCAAAAACGATAACGAAAACTCGCTTCTTTCCCGCCCGAGTGCCTCTCCCGTCGCGGGTTTTGCCTTCGGCCGGCTGCACCCGGTACAATGGCCGCCGGTGAGGTTCGCTTTCACCTGCCAGTTGCATTCCTTCTGACCGGAGAGCTGTGCTCGTGAAGTGGTTCTTGCAAACATCGGCTTATCTTGTCGTGGTGGTGCTTTTGGTCGGCTGGAGTGACCGGGCCCCGGCCCAATCCAACGCCCAAGAGCTCTTTTCCCCGGAGCTGGTCCGGTTCACCCCCTACCGGCACAACCCGGTGTTCACCGCCACGGGGCCTGGGCACTGGGACGTGCGCATCCGCGAACGCGGCTGGATCCTTCGCCAGGGAAACATCTACCACCTGTGGTTCACCGGCTACGACGGCACCCGGCCGGGCCGAAAGATGCTCGGCTACGCCATCAGCACCGACGGGCTGCACTGGACCCGGTTTCCCGATAACCCCACCTATTCCCAGCACTGGGTCGAGGACATGATGGTCGTCCACCACCAGGGCACCTTTTACATGGTGGCCGAAGGGCTGAACGATCGGGCGCAACTTTTGCGTTCCCGGGACGGAATCCACTGGGAGCGGCTGGGCCGGCTGGACGTGCGTCTGCGCGGCGGTAAGCCGATCCCCCCGGGGCCCTACGGCACGCCCGTGCTCTGGCGGGAAAAGGACCGCTGGTACCTCTTCTACGAGCGGCGCGACCTGGGAGTGTGGCTGGCTACCAGCCGCGATATGAAAGTGTGGACCAACGTGCAGGATGAGCCGGTGCTTAAGCCCGGTCCGGCCGAACACGAAGCCCGCCTGATCGCCCTGAACCAGATCATCAAGTACCGCGGCCGCTACTACGCCTACTACCACGGTCGGGGCCGGGAGCCCCAGTGGTGCACCTGCGTGGCCACCAGCACCGACCTGCGGCACTGGGTCAAATACCCGGGCAACCCGCTGCTGCCGCTGCAGGAGAACAAATCCAGCGGCATCCTGGTGTACGATGGGCGGCAGTTTCGCCTCTACACGATGCACGACCAGGTGCACGTGCACTTTGGCCCCCCGTGCCCAGGGCCGTAGTGGGTGCTCTAGCCGGCGGGCGAGGACGAAAAATCGCTGCTTCCCCCGTGACAGCCAGGTCGAAAGGAATAAAATAAACGTGGCTGGCTTCATGAGAGCCCGCCGTTTCAGGGCGGCTAGCTCAGTTGGTTAGAGCGCCATCCTCACACGGTGGAGGTCACAGGTTCGAGTCCTGTGCCGCCCAACTCCTTAAGTCCTTGTGATTCCAAGACTTGCGACAAGGTTCCGCCAGGTTCCAGGTTAGGGCAGTCCCCCCCGGAAGGCACTTCCACGCGGTTCTGCCCTGTTCTGGGAAATGGTGCAGCAGTTTGCAGCGGCTGCTGCACGGGGGCCGTGGGATGCAAGGGGCCGGTGGGTTGCTGGGTGGCCCGGTGGTAGTGTTCGTCGTGGATTTGCAGATAGTGCTCGCGGGCCACGGGTTCGGAGTTGCCCAGCCAGCGGCAGACCACGTGGGCGGGGAAGTGTTCGGCCAGTTCGGTTTCGCGGCTGCTGCGTAGGTTCTGCCAGAGCTTGGGCCAGGGTTCCAGCCCGGCGCGGCGGATAATCTTGGCAAACTGGGTGCGCAGGTTGGCCGTGTGGAAACCCTCTTGTTGGTAGTTTTCGGCCAGGTGCTTGTAGCGCCACACCAGGTGCGTTTCCCCGGGGGGCATCGCTTCCAGCACGTCCAGCACTGGGTGACTCTCTGTAGGCCTCACGCCTCACCGTGCTAGACCTGGGAAGTATTTCCGATAGGCTTTGGGATAGCCCCGGCTTCGTGGTCCACCACCGCTTCCCGTGGGGACCAGGAACTTCGGCATGGAGAGGGGGGAGCACTCTGAGGGAGAGCGGGTCGCAGCCGACTGGGCTTGCTTCCTTGCAATCCCTGCGGCGTGGAGCTATCCCGGCGCAGAAAAAACCACCAGCTAGGAGCCCCAACCATGCCACGCGATCCGGTGTGCGGGATGGAAGTTTCCGAGGATACGCCGCATCGGCTCCGCCGCGGCGAGGAGACGTTTTACTTTTGCTGCCCTGGCTGCCTGGAAAAGTTCCAGCAACAAGGCGGCTCCCCGGTAATGAGCCTGGAAACGGCCCCGGCCGCTGCAGAAAAGAGCACCGCCTCGGGCCAGCAAGGCTCCTGCTGCTGCCACGGCGCGGGAGCTGCCGCCGCGGCCCCGGCTCGCCCTTCCAGCGGTTCGGCCGCCTACATTTGCCCCATGTGCCCGGGGGTAGAATCCGACGAGCCGGGCTCTTGCCCCATGTGCGGCATGCCGCTGGAGCCGGTGTTGCAGGTCCAGTTGCCCGAGACGATCTATACCTGCCCCATGCACCCGGAAGTGCAGCAGCCTGCGCCGGGCACGTGCCCCAAGTGCGGCATGGCCTTGGAGCCCAAAGTCGTTGTGCCCCAGCAGGCCGAAGACCCGCAGGTGGCCGACTTCCGCCGCAGGTTCCGAGTGGCCGTGGCGCTGGGGGTGCCGGTGCTGGCAGCGGCCATGCTGCCCATGCTGGGCGTAACTTTTCCGGCCTGGTGGCAGGGGGTGAACCCGTGGTTCCAGCTGGTGCTTTCCACGCCGGTGGTGTTTTGGGCCGCCTGGCCTTTCTGGCAGCGGACCTGGCAGGCGCTTCGCATAGGCCAGGCCAACATGTTCACGCTCATCACCCTGGGCACGGCGGCAGCTTATTTTTATAGCGCCTGGGCCACGCTGCTTCCCGGCTGGGTGCCCGAGGGGTTCCGCCACGGGGGCCAGGTGCCGCTTTTCTTCGAGGCAGCCGTTGTGATCATCGCGCTGGTGCTGCTGGGGCAGTTGATGGAACACAAGGCCCGGCACCAGACCAGCTCCGCCATCCGCGAGCTGCTGGCCCTGGCTCCGCCCACGGCCCGTAAGATCGTGGATGACCAAGAGGTGGATGTGCCACTGAGCCAGGTGCAGCAGGGGGACCGCCTCCGAGTACGCCCCGGGGACAAGGTGCCGGTGGACGGGGTGGTGCTGGAGGGCCGAAGCTCGGTGGAAGAGTCCATGATTACCGGCGAACCGCTGCCGGTGGAAAAAGGCCCGGGGGATCCGGTCATCGGCGGCACGGTGAACCAGACCGGCACGTTCGTTATGGAGGCCCAGCGCGTGGGCCCGGATACCATGCTGGCCCAGATCGTCCGCCTGGTGGCCGAAGCGCAACGCACCCGAGCCCCTATCCAGCAACTGGCCGACCGCGTAGCCGGGTACTTCGTGCCGGCGGTGGTGCTGGTGGCCGTGGCCACCTTTGCCATTTGGGCCGCCGTGGGGCCAAACCCGGGCCGGTTGGGCCTGGGGCTCATCTGTGCCGTGTCGGTGCTGATTATCGCCTGTCCCTGTGCGTTGGGGCTGGCCACGCCGGTTTCGCTCACCGTGGGCCTGGGCGTGGGAGCCCAAAGCGGCGTGCTCATTCGCAACGCCGAAGTGCTCCAGCGGATGCGCCAGTTGGACACCCTGGTCATCGACAAAACCGGCACTATCACCGAAGGTCGCCCGCGGCTGGTGGGCACTCATCCGGCCGCGGAACTGTCCTCGGAGGAGCTGCTGCGCCTGGCCGCTTCGGCCGAGCGGCACAGCGAGCATCCGCTGGCTCAAGCCGTGGTCAAAGCAGCCGAAGAAAAGCAACTTGCCCTGACCGAACCGCAGCAGTTCCAGGCCGTGGTGGGCCAAGGCGTGGTGGCCCAGGTGGATGGGAAGTTGGTGCTGGTGGGCAAGCCGGAACTGCTCGCCACGCACGGCATTTCCGTGCCGGAGAGCTGGCAACAAAAGGCCCAAGAGCTGCAACAGCAGGCCCAGACGGTCATCTTCCTGGCCCGAGGGCAGCAGTTCCTGGGACTATTGGCCGTGGCCGACCCGATCAAGCCGGGAGCCAAGGCGGCCATCGAGCAGCTGCACGCCCAGGGGCTGCGCGTAGTGATGCTCACCGGGGACAACCCCCACACGGCCCAAGTGGTGGCCCAGGCCGTGGGCATCGACGAAGTGCACGCCGGGCTGTCGCCGGAGGAGAAGCTGCGGCACGTACAGCGGCTCAAAGCCCAGGGCCGCCGCGTGGCGATGGCCGGCGATGGGATCAACGACGCCCCGGCCCTGGCCGAAGCCGACGTGGGCATCGCCATGGGCACCGGCACCGATGTGGCCATCCAGGCGGCCGACGTCACACTGGTCAAGGGCGAC
>JALSGI010000038.1 GCA_026982835.1 Planctomycetota bacterium
CCCCCTGGAGCAAAAACTCTCGGCGTGTCGTCGGGTACATGGCGATTTCCTCGTTCGATTTGCCAGGTGAAAACGCGGATAAAACCGGAATGCGCCTACCCGCTGAGGCAGGACCGCTCCATCATAGACCGCTTGCCAAGCGGGTGCAAACGCCTCGCGGCACCGGGGGTGCGGCGTTTCTACTCGTCGATGCCGAACGCCTCGTGGCACTGGTGGCACGACTGGTCCAGGCGTTTGTTGGCCGCCCGGGCCTTGGAGGTGTCCTTGGCCCGAGCCGCCTGGTAGAGTTCCCTCGCCGCCTGTTCCATCAGGGCCGCGGAGCGCTTCCACACCTGGATCTGGTCCGGCTCGGCTTCGTCCTCGTCAGGGACTTGGGCTTGCAGCAGCCGGGCCGTGGCGGCCAAGAATACGGCGGCCTGTTGCACCCGCTGCGGCCGGCGTCGCAGTCGCCGCAGCGAACGGTTGATGCGGTTTTGCTGGTTGCCCACCTCGGGCATTACGCCGTCTAGTTCGGCCACGTCGTCGTTCCAGGCGGGGACTTTTCCGCCGGTGGCTTTGCCGTCCAAGGCGTCGCGGGCCTGTTGCAGCAGGGCCTGGGCTTGCTCCCGCTGGCCTACGTCGGAAAGCTCCAAGGCCGCCTTCCACAGTGCCCCGGCGGCGGCCCGGGCCTTGGCATCCTCGCTTTGCCCCAGGGCGGCAGCCACCAGGGCCAGGGCGTGGGCGTTCTGGTAGCGTCGGTTCTGGCTGTCGTCGCTGTCGAAGGTGGCTTCGTCGGCCGTGGTTTCCTGGATGCGATTCAAGAACATGCCGGCCAACGCTTGCAGTTCTTCGGCCGGCAGGGGGGTGGTTTTTTGGCCGGGTTCTTTTCCCTGGGAGAAGGGCACAACGGCCAGAACCAACAACACTCCCGACACGGCCAGCAGGGCCACGGGCGGCCAGAACACACGTTGCATGATGCAGGCTCCTTGGCTTTGAGGACTTGCGGCTCCGGTTCGATTCCAGCCTACCTTGCCGCGGCGACAAAGCAACACTTGGAAGCAAAGAACACGTCTTTTGTCGGGGCCACCTCCGGGAGCTTGTGCTCCCGGCTCGCGGTTCTCCGCCAGCTGAAGCTGGCAGATCGCCGATTGCAAGAACTGGCGCTTATTCCCGCACCGGAGCGGAAGCTCCGGCGGGCCGCGTGCGTGAGCACGCGGTTGCTCAAAGTGGCAACGGTGATCGCTCTGGCTCAACCAACCGGGAGCTTGTGCTCCCGGCTCGCCAGTTGGTGTGAAAGTCAGCGGTTGTTCTTGCTTCGGAGCGGAAGCTCCCAGTGGCCGGCGGCCCTGCCGCCCTCCCTGCACTGACGTGCGGGGCTCTGTATCCCTCCAAGCCCCCAAGCCTCCATGCCTCCATCCCCTCCCGCGGCTGAAGCCGCGGGCTCGCCCGGTGCGGAAGCACCCGCTCAAGACCCAAGACCCACGACCCAAGACCGCGCAAGCCGATTCTCACAGTACCCGCCGCAGGCGGAGCTGGTCCAGCGTCACCGCGGCGATGATGATCACGCCCACGATGATGTCCTGGTACAGGTCGGAAACGCCCAGTCGAGTGCAGCCGTAGTTAATCAGTTCGATCAGCACAGCCCCGGCCAGCGTGCCCAGCACCGAGCCGCGGCCGCCGCTGAGACTCCCCCCGCCGATCACCACCGCGGCGATGACTTTCAGTTCCAGGCCCATGCCGCCGGTGGGATGTCCTTCGCCCCCTAGCACCGCAAAGCGGAACAACCCAGCCACGCCCAAAAACACCCCGGCCAGCGTATAGACCAGGATGCGCGTGCGATGGATGGGGATGCCGCACAGCCGGGCAGTGGCCTCGTTGGAGCCCAGGGCGAACACGTGGCGGCCGAACACGCTCAGGTGCAAGATGCCCGCGGCCAGCCCGGCCAAGGCGAACATGATCCACACCGCCGGCGAAAAGACCATCCACCCTTGGGCCGGCAGCGGGGCGACCATTTCCGGCACCCAGGCCGGAGTGCGCTCGTAAACTCGAATGGGCACATCGCCGGCGATGACCCGGGCCACGCCCTGGAAGATGGTCATGGTGCCCAGCGTGACGATAAACGGCACCACCCGCAGCGTGGAGATGAGCGTGCCGTTGACCGCCCCGGCGGCCGCCCCGGTGAGCACTCCCCCGGCAAAAGCCACCGGCAGGGAAAACCCTTGCTGCAACAGCCAGGCGGTGATGGTGGCCACCAGGGCCATGGCCGTTCCGGCCGAAAGGTCGATCCCTCCGGCCACGATAATCAGCGTCATGCCCAAGGCCGCCGTGCCCACAATGACCGACTGGGCCAGCACCGTCTGCACGCTCACCCAGCTCACGAGCGAGCGGCCCGACTCCCGCTGGGCGTCCAGCACGGCAAACACCAGCGCCACCAGCACAATGCCCACAAACGGCCCCAGCAGATCGCGCAACCAGCGTCCCACTGCGGCAGGGGCCCGGCGGGCAGGCGGTTTTTCGGAGGGAGTGCTCATGGGGGTCTTGGGTCGTGGGTCTTGGGTCTTGGGCCGGTGCTTCCGCACCGGGCGAGCCCCGAGCTTCAGCTCGGGGAGGGAATGGAAAGTTGGAGTCTTGGGAGGAAACGGAGCCCCGCACGTCAGTGCGGGGAGAATCGTGGGTCTTGGGTCGATGTTTCCGGTTTGTGGTTGCAGCCGTGAGTCGTAGCGTGAGAACCAACGCTTGTTCTTGCACCGGCGAGCCGCGAGTGTCAACTCGCGGAGTTAATTCGCAAATCGGCGTGGTTTAGCCGATTTTTCTCCGGGAGCTGACGCTCCCGGCTCGCCGTTCAACCGCCGGCTAGCGCCGGCGGCTCGCCGGTTGCAAGAAGAAACGTTTGTTCTTGCTTCGGAGCGGCAGCTCCGACGAGCCGCGTGCGTGAGCACGCGGTTGCTCAAAGTGGCGACGGTAGTCGCTCTGGCTCGACCAACCGGGAGCTGACGCTCCCGGCTCGCCGTTGTAGTTTGTTCGTGCTTGTTCTTGCATTGGAGCGGAAGCTCCTAATAGCTGGCGGTTCTACCGCCTCCCCGCACTGACGTGCGGGGCTCTGTATCCCTCCAAGCCCCCAAGCTTCCATGCCTTCATCCCCTCCCGCGGCTGAAGCCGCGGGCTCGCTGGATGTGAAAGCACCGGCGCAAGCCGCCGGCCGAAAGGGCAACAGCCGTGCGTTTGCCGCTTTCACTGCGCAGGGGGCGTTTCCCCCGAGGCTTGCGGCCACTGGGTGCCCAGGGCCACGGCCAGCACCTTGTCTTCGGTCCATTGCTCTACGGGTAGTGCCGGGGAAAGTCGCCCGCGGCACATCACGGCCACGCGGTCGCACACTTCCAGCAACTCCTGAATATACGAGGAAACAAACAGCACGGCCTTGCCCTGGGCGGCCAACTGGCCCATCCAGCGATAAAGCTCGGCCTTGGTGCCCACGTCGATACCGCGGGTGGGTTCGTCCAGCAGCAGCACGTTGGCCTGCTGGTGCAGCACGCGGCCGAAGGCCACCTTCTGCTGGTTGCCGCCGGAGAGCTGATAGACCGGCTGCCGTGGTCCTTGGGCCTTGATCTGCAATTGCTGGATCCACCTGGCGGCCTCGCGTCGGCGTCGGCGCCGAAGCAGCAGCCCCCAGCGGTTGTAAGGGGCCAGGTGCGACCAGGTAAGGTTGTCCTCCAGCGGCTGATCCAGGGCCAGCCCTTCGCTTTTGCGGTCTTCGGCCACGTAGCCCAGCCCGGCCCGAATCCGCGCCGCAGGCGAAGCCGCCGGGGTGCTTCCGGCCACGCGGACCCGGCCGCGGCGGACCGGATCCAAAGCGTAGATCGAGCGCAAAAGTTCCGTGCGGCCCGAACCCACCAGCCCGGCAATGCCCAGGATTTCCCCTCGCCGCAGTTCCAGCTGCGCTTCCCGCGGCAAGGACGCCCCTTGCAGTTGTTCCACGCGCAGGATCACCTCGCCGGGGGTGTGGGGCACGTGGGGAAAGAGCTCTTCCACCCGGCGGCCCACCATCAGCGTGACCAGCTCCTCCTGGGTGGTCTGGTCCAGCGAGCCGGTGGCCACCAGGTGCCCGTCTCGCAGCACGGCGTATCGCTGGGCGATCTGCCGCACCTCTTCCAGGAAGTGGCTGATGTAGATCACGCCCACGCCGGCACCTTGCAGCCGCCGCAGCACGTCGAAGAGTCGCTCCACGTCCCGTTGCGGCAGGGAGCTGGTGGGCTCATCCAGCACCAACACCCGCGCCTGCCGCAGCAGGGCGCGGGCGATCTCCACCACTTGCTGGGCTCCCAGGGGCAGGCGGCCAACTTCCAGGCGGGGGTCCAGTTCTTCGTGTCCCAGTTGGGCCAGCACGCGGCGGATTTGCTGTCGGGCCGCGCGGCGAGAAAGTCCCAGCCAGGCCCATCGCCGCTCCTGGCCCAGCATGATGTTGTCTTCCACCGACAGGTCGGGAGCCAGGTTCAGCTCCTGGTAGATCATGGCCACTCCGGCCTGGAGAGCTTCGCCGGGCCCGCTTGGCCGGTAGGGGCGGCCCTGGAGGGTCATCGTGCCCTGGTCCGGCTGGTAAGCCCCGGCCAGGATTTTCATCAGCGTGCTCTTGCCCGCCCCGTTCTCGCCGATCAGGGCCAGCACTTCCCCGGGGTAGAGTTCCAGCGACACCTTTTCAAGCGCCTGCGTGGCCCCGAACCGCTTGGAAATCCGCTGCATGGAAAGCAAGGGGGCCGGGGAGTTCATCATGCGCACTTCGCCGGAAGGAGAAGGGGGAAGTCTTGGGCCGAAGCTGTCATTCTATTCAAATCGCTTGCCCGCAGCGGGACAACCCGGCCGAAGGCCGCCAGATGTTTTCGGCATGCGGAAAACGGCCCGAGCACCCTTTCGCCGCAGAGGCCCAAGCGGCCCAGGACGTGCCGGCGGCGGTGTCGCGGCCGGAAAAACGTGTCACAGAACCGGGCCAAGTACGTATAATAGATGGTGGCTTGGGAGCGAGCCAGATGGCCGCTGGGCGAGGAAGCCGAGTCGGGCCGCCGAGGGGCACGTTCGCCGAGGAGGGCGTGCCGGGTCCGGCTGCGGTTTCGGCTCGTCCAGAGGAAAGTCCGGGCTCCACAGGACAGGGTGGTGGGTAGCGCCCACCGGCCGCAAGGCTAGGGAAAGTGCCACAGAGAACAGACCGCCGAAGGCCTCGCGGCTCCCCCCGGGAGCACGTGGCCAGGCAAGGGTGAAACGGTGAGGTAAGAGCTCACCAGCAGGCTGGGTGACCAGCCTGGCTCGGCAAACCCCACCCGGAGCAAGGCCAAGCAGGAAGCAGCGGGGTCCGCCGTGTCGGGCTCCCCCGGACTGGTCCGGTCCGGTACGACTTCCGGGTAGGCCGCTACCGTGCCTCGGCACAAGGAGGGGTCGGGCAACCGGCCCCCCAGAGAAATGGCCATCCCCCGGGAGTGCCGCCCCGGGGACAGAACCCGGCTTACGGCTCGCTCCTTTTTCTTTTTCTCTGCCCCACAGCAGCGCCCCGTCAGACTCTTCCCGGTCGGGAAGATTTCTCTTTTTTGAGGCGGGCCAGGAACCGCGAAGACCATTCGGATTTCAGCCGCCTGGAGGCCCTGGCCGATGATTCCACAGGGACCCTGCTGCGCCGCGGGGTTGCTGGTATTGCCAGCATCGCGGGCAAGCAGGGCAGAAGTTCTCCAACCAGGAAAGTCCCACCATGAAACGCTGCGTGTGGATGCTGAGTGTGGTCGCGGTGCTGGCCGCAGGCCCGGTTCGAGTGTGCCAGGCCGAAGGGTGGTGGAGCCGCTTCTGGCGGAGCGTGGCCACGGACTTCCGCCGCAACAACTGCTGGCCCGAGCCGTTCATCTATCCCAACCGAGCGGCGGTGCGGGTGCCGTTCCAGGTGATGGTGGCCCGCGGCTGGCAACGCCACAACACGCTGGGCCAGGAATACTTCGACCCGGAAACCCAGCAGCTGACCCAGGCCGGCAAGCTCAAGGTGCAATGGATCATGACCCAGGCGCCGATGGAGCGGCGGGTGGTTTATGTCAATCCGGCCTCGACCGCCCAGGCGACCCAGGCCCGACTGGCCTCGGTGCGGCAGGCGGTTTCGGCCTACGTGGAGCGGGGACAGGTCAACGAGCACCTGGCCCTGACCCGCACCCCGGAAGCCAAGTGGCCGGGAGCGGACATCACGGCCATCGGGCAGCGTTTCCGCGGTGCCCAGCCGGCGCCGGTGCTGCCGCAACAAAGCACCACCGAGGAACAGTAACGCGACGGCAAGCGGTCCCTTCCAAGAAAACGTCCTCAGGCCAGCTGGCAGCGGGCCGGACCGCCGCGGCAGGAAAGCGTCCTTGGCCAAGTGCGGCTTTTCCCCGAAAGCTGGAGAAGGGCCGCCGAAACCACACGAAACCGATGGCTAACCGCACGGAGGGTGCAAGGTGAATCGAACCGCGGGTGTGCTGGGCTTGGCAGGCGTGCTGCTGCTGGCCGTCGTGGGCTGTAGCACCCCGTGGGTGAGCAAGCGTCCTGCGGGGCCGTCGCTGGCGCTCAACCCGGAACAGGCGCCCCGCTCCCCGATGGCCCCGGTGGTGGAAAAGCCCAGCCCCTGGGAACGCTTCAAGGCCCTGTTCCTGCCGGAGAAGAAGACCCGGCCGGCCGGTTCGCCGTCGGATTCCATCTCGCTGTCCAAGAAGCCCAAGCCCAACCCGGAGCTGCTCACGGCCCTGGGCCGGTTGCACGAACAGGCCCGCAATCCCAA
>JALSGI010000039.1 GCA_026982835.1 Planctomycetota bacterium
TGTTCTTGCCCGGTGCGGAAGCACCACCGCAAGACCCAAGACCCAGGACCCAAGACCTCCGGAGCGGAAGCTTCAGCGCAAGACGCAAGCCGCATGGCGCAAGCCGATGCCGATTCTCCCCGCACTAACGTGCGGGGCTCCGGATCCCTCCAAGCCCTTCAAGCCTTCACACCCCCAGGCCCCCAAGCCTCCACGTCCTCCGGGAGCTTACGCTCCCGGCTCGCGGTGATCTGTTTTCTTGCATTGGAGCGGAAGCTCCTAGTGGCTGCGGCGTGGCCGCCTCCGGGAGCTTGCGCTCCCGGCTCGTCGGTGTTTGGGTTTCTTACACCGGAGCTGCCGGATACCCCCCTGCGGGAAATTCTGGTAAAACGGTGTTCGTCACCGCTGACTTTTGTCCTTTTGCGCATCGTTGCTTGTCCCGGGGCGAGCTGGAAACGGCCCACTTGTCCGCAAGCGTGAAAGTGATCCTGTCATGAGCGCTCCCCAGGCCATCGATCGATTTGATCCGCAGCACACCACGCTGGTTTCGCTGCTGGCCGAAAAGACGGCAAGCGAGCCGGACCGGCCTGCCTTGCAGTTCAAGCAAGGCGAGCAGTGGACCAGCTGGACCTGGGGCCAGCTGGCCGCCTGTGTGGCCTCCATGGCCCGCACGCTCCGGCAACAATACGGCGTGCAACCCCAGGACCGCGTGGCCCAGGTGGCGGAAAACTCTCCGCAGTGGATTGTGCTGGACCTGGCCGTGCTCTCCTTGGGGGCGATCCACGTGCCCATGCACGCCACGCTGGCCGGGTACCAGTTCCAGCAGCAGATCGACGACTGCCGCCCGCGGCTGGTGGTGCTCTCCGGGGAGCACCAGTGGGAGAAGCTGCGGGCCACGGAAGTGCCACGGCGCTATCCGCTGGCCTCCCACTCCCCCTGCCCGGAACCGGTAAAGTCGTTGGCTTCGCAAGAGCCGACCGTTTCGCCGGAGGAAGCACTCGAGTTTTTGCAGCAAGCCGCCGGGGAAGTGGAACCCCAGGACCTGGCCACCATCCTCTACACCTCCGGCACCACCGGGGAGCCCAAGGGCGTGATGCTCTCGCACGGCAACCTGGCCAGCAACGCCCTGGCCACGGTGCAGGTGTTCGAGCACCACCCCGGCGATGTGCGGCTGTGCTGGCTGCCGCTGTCGCACATTTTTGCCCGCACCTGCGACCTTTACACCTGGGTCGTTTCCCCCGGCGTGGAACTGGCGCTGGCCCAAAGCCGCGACACGCTGGTGGCCGACATGGCCGAGGTGCGGCCCACACTCATGAACGGCGTGCCGTACTTTTTCGAGAAAGTGATGCGAGAGGTAAAAGACCACCCGGAGGTGCTGCCGCAGGTGTTCGGCGGGCGACTACGGGCGTGCTGTTCCGGCGGGGCGGCGCTGCCGGAACACGTGGCCCGGTTCTATCTCCAGCACGGCATCTGCCTGATCCAGGGCTATGGGCTCACCGAAACCAGCCCCGTGGCCACCGTGTGCTTGGACCCCCAGCGGGCCCCCAGTGCCGGCAAGCCGGTCCCCGGCACGGAGATCAAGATCGCCGAAGACGGCGAGATTCTCATCCGCGGCCCGCTGGTAATGAAAGGCTATTGGAACCGTCCCCAGGCCACGGCCGAGGCGATCCGGGACGGCTGGTTCCACACCGGCGACGTGGGCCACCTGGACCCGGAGGGCTACCTGTTCATCACCGGGCGCAAAAAGGAGATCATCGTCACCTCGGCCGGAAAGAACGTGGCCCCGGCGCTGATCGAGGGGCTGCTCACCCAGGACCCGCTGATCGAGCAGGCCATCGTCATTGGGGACGACCGGCCGTTTCTGGTGGCCTTGATCGTGGTGGAGCCGAAGCGACTGCAACAGGAGCTTCAGGCCCGGGGAATCGACGCCCCCTGGCCCGAGTGTCTGCAAGACCCGCGGGTGCAGGAGCTTTACCGGCGGCGGATCGACGGGCATCTTTCGGGGCTTTCGCCGCACGAGCAGGTGGGGCAGTTCGCCCTGCTGCACGAGCCGTTTACCATCCAGCGCGAGGAGCTTACCCCCACGCTCAAGCTGCGGCGCAAGGTGATCCAGGAGCACTACGCCGAGGTGATCGAGGAACTCTACCGTCGCCGGCGCACCACCCCGGCATAGGTGGACTTGCCGCCCCGGAGAGAAAAAGACGAATCGAACGCGAAAGCCCAGGGCACTCTAGGTTTACCCGGCTCGGGGCTTATAATGGGAAAGTGGTCGATGTTCGACGCCTCCTGGCGGTCCCCTCCAAGTGTCGTGCCGAGGTGCCCCATGCCCGTGCAAATGGAACTCTCCCGCATCATCATCAGCGAGCTGGACGACCGCCAGGTGATCTATTTGCGCGAGGTGGACGGGGAGCGGGAGTTTCCCATCGTCATCGGCATCTTCGAGGCCACCAGCATCCACCGCCGGGTGAACCGGGTCACTGCGCCGCGGCCGCTGACGCACGACCTGGTGGTCAGCGTGGTGGAGCACCTGGGCGGGGAGCTGGACAGCGTGATGATCACGGAACTGCGCGAGCACACCTACTTTGCCGTGTTGCGGATCAAAAAAGAGGGGGAGTTGATCGAAGTGGATTGCCGGCCTTCGGACGCCATCGCCGTGGCCGTCACCTGCGACCCGGTGCTGCCCATCTATGTGGCCGAGGAGGTGCTGGAAGAAGCGCTTCGGGACCAGGTGTAGGCTGGGTTTCGGGGCCGCAGGGGAACCAGGCGGCCGTTCAGGGGCCGCCTTCTGCCTGGAGCCGCTGCCAGATGCGGTGGGCCGCCTGGACGAAGCGGCGGATTTTTTCTGCGTCCTTCACTCCGGGGGCCTTCTCTACCCCGCTTGCCGTGTCCACGGCCGCCGGGGCCACCACGGCCACCGCGTCGGCCACGTTGGCCGGGTTCAACCCTCCGGCAAGAACCAGCGGCGGCTGGCCGGGCATTTCGGCAAACTCGGCCGCAAGCTCCCAGCAACCCAGCGTGCCAGTGCCCCCGTAGGCGCCCCGGGCCGCGGGAGCATCGAACAGCACCATCTCCAGCGGCACGCTCCGCGCGCGGCAGCAACGCAGGTATTCCAGCACCGGCTCCAGCGCCCCCCGGGGGCGGAAGGCCCGGATCACTCCCACGCCCGAGGGCAACCGGGCCCGCAGCCGGCGGAGGTATTCCGGCGGCTCGTCCCCATGCAACTGCACCGCGTGCAGGGGCAACTGCTGGGCGCAGCGAACGACCAGGTCCACCGGGGCGTTGACGTACACGCCCACCACGCACAGTGGCTCAGGACAGGCACGGCGGATGAGCACCGCCTGCTCCCAGTCAACACAACGCCGCGAGCCAGGATAGAAGTTCAGCCCCACGGCGTCGGCCCCGGCCTGGGCCGCTGCCGCCGCATCCTCGGCCCGGGTGATCCCGCAAACCTTGACCCGAAACACCACCCACCACGGTCCTGGGAATCAGTTGGACGTTTCGGCCAACCGGACGGCCAGCTCCAGCCGCCGGCCTTGTCGCAGAATGGTCAGCCGAACCGTCTGGCCCACCTGGCGACTCTCTATAATATCCAGGAACTCGTCCACCGTTTCCACCTTTTGGCCGTCCACGGCCAGGATGATGTCGGCCCAGGTGCGGTCGATGTATTCCCGGTAATAGACCACCGGCCCACGCCGCCGCTTCTGCCGCACAATGCGAAAGCCGCGCAGCCCGGCCCGATCGGCCGGCCCGCCGGGCACCACGCGGGCCACCACCAGCCCCTGCTCGGTGCGATAGAGCCGGGCGATACCGATGTCGGGCCGGCGCACGTGCCCGAAGCGTATCAACTGCGGCACGATCCGCTGCAGGATGCTGGCCGGGATGGCAAAGCCCACCCCGGCGCTTTGCCCGGTGCGGCTGGCGATGGCCGTGGTCATGCCGATCATCCGCCCGCGCGAGTCCAGCAGCGGACCACCGGAGTTTCCCGGGTTGATGGCCGCATCCACCTGGATGATCGAGCGGATCAGCCGCCCGGAACGGCTGCGCATGGTGCGGTTCAAACTGGAGATGATGCCCACGGTCATGGTCCGTTCCAGTCCGAACGGGTTGCCGATGGCATAGACCTTCTGTCCTTCCAGCAGCGTGGTGGAGTCGCCCATTTGCACCGGCACCAGTTTTTCGGCGGGGCAGTCGATCCGCACCACGGCGATGTCGTTGTTCGGGTCCGCCCCGACCAGCTGGCCGGAATAGCTGCTCCCGTCGTAAAGCGTCACCTCGATCGCTTCGGCCTGTTCCACCACGTGGAAGTTGGTCAGCACGTGCCCCCGGCGGTCCAGCACCACGCCGGAGCCGGAACCTTCGGCGATCACCTCGATCCAGAACAGGGGGTTGACCCGGGCCGTGCGGGTGTTGATGTTCACCACGCTGCGGTTGGCCTTTTGATAGACCAGCACATTGGTTTGTTCTTCCGGCGTCAGCTGGGCCACCTGCGGCGGCGTGCCGGGGGGGAACACCCGCTGGGGCAGGTGGGTCACCGGCGGCGGAGCGGACGGCTCGGGCAGGGGGGCCACTTGGGCCCGGGCCTGGGGGAGTGTGGCGGCCGGCTGGGGCTCGCCGCGGGCAAGCCAGGCTCCCACGGCTCCCCCGCCTGCACTGCACAGCAAACACAGCAAAATCACGTTGCGGTTCATCGCGCCACCTCGTTTGCCCGTGCAGGAGACAGACAACGTTCTCGTCTCAGCTATGTCCAAGATGGACGAGGCGTCCAAGCCCCCCGGGCCGGGTATGTTATCCCCTTGCGTGGGCCGTTCCAACGGAAGTTGGCGCGGGTGCTAGCATGGGGGAACCCCCGGGCTCCAGGAGCCCCCCGCCGGGGAGATGCCGGTCGAAGAGCAAAACTCCTCTTGGCCCTGCGGCCCCGTTGCAGTAAAAGGTCGCCCCGCGGATTGGAAACCCTCCTGCCCCTTGGCCCCTTGGGAGAAACGACAATGGACGCGACCCCCTCCGCCCCGGAACAAGACACGGCAATCCAGACCCACCCGGCCCACTCCCCCCCGACGGCCCAAGGCAACGGCTCGGCCTCCGCCGGGGTCAAGGTGGACGACTCGGCCGCGGTACCCTGCTATGCCAACTTTTGCCGGGTGACGGGCACGCCGGAGGAGGTGGTGCTGGATTTCGGCATCAACACGCAGCCGTTTACCAGCTCCGCAGAACCGATCCGGGTGCAGCAGCGGGTGGTGCTCAATTTTTACACGGCCAAGCGGATGCTACGGGCCTTGGAGCTGACCCTGCAGCGACACGAAGCGGCCTTCGGCGTCGTGGAAACCGACGTGCAAAAACGCCTGGTGCCCGGCGGCAAGTCCGAAGCCGCGCCCTCCCCGCACTGACGTGCGCACGCTCCTCCACCCCTCCAAGCCCCCAAGCCTCCACGTCTCCACGCCCTCCGCCGACTGAAGTCGGCGGCTGGCCGTTTGGTGTGTGAGTCGGCGCTTATTGTGACTTCGGCGAGCCCCGGGCTTCAGCCCGGGGAGAGCCAAATAAGCGCTTTTGGTTATTCTCCTCCGCCAGCTGAAGCTGGCGGCTCGCCGTTTGCAAGAAGAAACGCTTTTTCTCGCACCGGAGCGGAAGCACCCAGTGGCTGCGGCTCGGCCGCCTCCCCGCACTAACGTGCGGGGCTCTGTATCCCTCCAAGCCCTCAAGCCTCCAGGCCTCCAAGCCTCCCGCGGCTGAAGCCGCGGGCTCGCCCAAGCCCCAAGACCTCCCCGGGGATTGACTCTTGCGGCCAATTCCAGCAGGCTGCCAGAAAGTGGCAGTTGTTCCCTGGCCTCTTGGGATGCCGGCTGATGAGCACTCCGGAAGAAAAACGCTTGCAGGCCCAATATACCCAGATCGCCACGCTGGCCGGCCAGCTGGCCCACGAGATCAAAAACCCCCTGTCCACCATCAGCATGAACGTGGAGCTGCTGGCCGAGGACTTTGCTCAGCCGCAGAACCAGCGGGAGCGCCGCGCCCTGGAGCGGATTCGCCGCGTGCAGAAGGAATGCGGGCGGCTGCAAAGCCTGCTGGACGATTTTTTGGGTTTCGCCCGAGCCCAGCCTCAAAACGTGGAAGCATACCCCCTGGACCGCTTCCTGGAGGAGGTGCTGGAGTTCTTTGCTCCCCAGGCGCAGCGTCACGGAGTGGAAGTGGTGCAGCTGTTCGATTCGGACCTGCCGCCGGTGCGCATCGACCGGCAGTACCTGCGGGCGGCCATCTTGAACTTGCTGCTCAATTCGCTCCAGGCCATGCCTCAGGGAGGGCGGCTGGAAGTGCGCACCCGCCGCGACGGCCGCTGGGTGGCCGTGGACCTGATCGATACCGGCCCGGGTATGGACGAAAAAACCCTGGCCCGTATCTTCGAGCCCTTCTTTTCCACCAAGCCGGGGGGCAGCGGGCTGGGACTGCCCACGGCCCGAAAGATCGTCGAAGCCCTGGGCGGCACCATTCAGGTGCAGAGCGAGCCGGGCCGGGGTACGCAGTTTACGCTCCGCTTTCCGGCCGCTTCCGCGGGCTGACACC
Organism: Planctomycetota bacterium; assembly: GCA_026982835.1. Lineage (GTDB taxonomy): Bacteria > Planctomycetota > Planctomycetia > Pirellulales > S012-138 > S012-138. The sequence continues at coordinate 6,535 of JALSGI010000039.1, forward strand.
GGCGGCTGGCCGTTCAACCGCCGGCTGACGGCGGTGGCTGGCCGTTTGGTGTGTGAGTCGGCGTTTTTTCTCGCTTTGGCGAGCCCCCGGCTTTAGCCGGGGGAGAACCGAATAAGCGCTTTTGGTTATTCTCCTCCGCCAGCTAAAGCTGGCGGCTCGCCGGTTGCAAGAATAAACGCTTTTTCTCGCACTGGTGCGGAAGCACCACCGCA
>JALSGI010000040.1 GCA_026982835.1 Planctomycetota bacterium
CCTCCACGCCCCCAAGCCTCCACGTCTCCACGCCTCCGGGAGCTTACGCTCCCGGCTCGCCGTCCTCCGCCGACTCAAGTCAGCGGCTCGCCGGCGGTGCAGCACTCAACCGCCGAAGGTGACATAGACCACATAGTGCAGCAGCAGCCCCAGGGCGTAGCCGAACACCTGCGCAAGAAAAAAGATCCCGGCCAGCACGCCCAGGGAGAGGATTTGATCTCGACTCATGGAGTGCCGCCTCGGATGAGGGGGACGCGAGGGGGTCCTGCTTGCCAGGTGCGAACGACACCACCGTGCATCCTCGCCGATGGGCCGCCCCGGGGCAATGTCAATCGTGCCTGCGCTGCCAGCAGAGGGGCGGCGGGGTGTCTGGGCGTTTCGGCAATCGCCGCAGGCGTGTGCCGGCGTTTGTTTTCACCTCGGCCAGCCGCGTGCGTGAGCACACGGTTTTTCAGAACAGCAGCGGCCGTTGCTCCGGTTCTGAGCAACCGGGAGCTTCTGCTCCCGGCGTGCCGCTGTGAGCAAGAAACGGCGTTTGTTTTTTATCTGGCGAGCCCCGGACTTTAGTCCGGGGAGAGCCAAATAAGTGCATTGCGTTATTTTTCTCCGCTGGCTGACGGTGCGCGGCTCGCCGTTTCGAGAATAAGCGCTTGTTCTTGCTGCGGAGCGGAAGCTCCGGCGAGCCGCGTGCGTGAGCACGCGGTTGCTACCGTTTGTGGCCGATGCTACGCTGGCCAACCGCCGGCTCACACCGGCGGCTCGCCGTTTGCAAGAATTGGCGCCGGTTCTTGCACTGGTGCGGAAGCACCACCTCAAGACCCAAGACCCACGACCCAAGACCTCCGGAGCGGAAGCACCGGCGCCAGCCGCATCTCGCCCGGAGCGGTAGCTCCCAGTGGCCGATGGCCCAGCCGTCCTCCGGGAGCTTACGCTCTCGGCTCGCTGTTGGTTGTGTTGACGTTTTTCGGTGTGGATAACTTCTTCTGTTTCTTCGGCTCGGCGGGAGCCTCGCCCTCCCATTCGTTGTATTTACGCTTTTTCTTGCCCTGGAGCGGGAGCTCCGGGAGGGCGAACCTCCTGGTGAGCCGCGGTTTCATCATGCACGTTGTTTCTACCAATGCGTTCCGTTCCCGCCCGGTGCGGAAGCACCCACCCAAGCCCCAAGACCCACGCCCCAAGACCTCCCCGCACTGACGTGCGGGGCTCTGTCCCCCTCCAAGCCTCCACGCCCTCCGCCGACTGAAGTCGGCGGCTCGCCGTTTGCAAGAATTGGCGCCGGTTCTTGCACTGGTGCGGAAGCACCCACCCAAGACCCAAGACCCACGACCTCCCCGCACTGACGTGCGGGGCTCTTCCATCCCCCCAAGCCCCCAAGCCTCCACGCCCCTCCCCCGGCTAAAGCCGGGGGCTCGCCCGGTGCGGAAGCACCCAGCGCGCGCCGCAGGACGCACGGCGCAAGCCGATCACATCAGCACGCCCACCACGCTGGCGGTCATGCAGGCAGCCAGCGTGCCGCCCAGCATGGCCCGCAAGCCCAACTGGGCCAGCTCCCCGCGGCGCTCGGGCACCAGGGCCCCGATGCCGCCCAACTGGATGCCGATCGAGCCGAAGTTGGCGAACCCGCACAAGGCGTACGTGGCCAGCACCACCGAGCGCGGGGAGAGCTGGTGGGTGCCCTCGGCGGTCCACTGGTGCAGTTGGGCGTAGGCCAAAAACTCGTTGCCCACCATCTTGATCCCCATCAACTGCCCCACCGCCCAACAGTCCTTGCTCTCCACGCCCATCACCCAGGCCAGCGGCCAGAACAGGTAGCCCAAAAGCAGCTCCAGCGACAGCTCTGGATGGCCCCACTGCCCGCCGACCCAGCCCAGAATGAGGTTCACCACGTGGATGATGGCCAGGAAGGCAATGAGCATGGCTCCCACGTTCAAGGCCAGTTTCAGCCCATCGGTGGTGCCCAGGGCCACGGCGTGGATGGCGTTTCGGGCCGGGGACTTGACCATCGCTTGCACGCTGCCCAGGGTCTTGGGCACTTCGGTTTCCGGCTCCATTACCTTGGCCACCAGCAGGGCAGCCGGAGCCGAGATGACCGAGGCGGTCAGCAGGTGGGCGGCCGAGACGCCGAACTGCGTCACATACACGGCCAGCACCCCCCCGGCCACGGTGGCAAAACCGCCCACCATCACGGCCATCAGCTCGCTGCGGGTCATGTCTTTCAGGTAGGGGGCCACCACCAGTGGGGCTTCGGTCTGGCCCACGAAAATGTTGGCCGCCGCCGACAGGGTTTCGGCCCCCGAGGTGCGCAAGCTGCGCTGCATCACCCAGGCCAGGCCGCGGATGACCCACTGCATCAGCCCCAGGTAGTACAACAGCGACATCAAGGCCGAGAAGAAGATGATCGTCGGCAGCGCTCGGAAGGCGAAGGAGCTGAGCACATCGGGCCGCTGCATGAACTGGCGTCCGAAGACGAACTCGGTCCCCTTGTCGGTGCAACTGACCAGGGTCACGAACAGGTCGTTGGCCCCGCGGAAGAAAGCTCGCCCCGGCTCGGTGTGCAGCGTCAACCAGGCGAAGGCGAACTGGAGCACAAGCCCCCCCAGCACAATCCGCCAAGGTAACTGCCCGCGGCGGCTGCTCATCCCCCAGGCCAACAGCACCATCACCACCAATCCCAGGGCACTGATGGCTCGTTCCATCAGCACTCTCCCAGATCGCAAACGCTTGCCCCCGGCGAGCCCGAACCCGGACGGCCCGCCCCCGGCCAGCAGCCCGAAAGCGGCAGCACCGGCACCTGTTCCCCGGCGGGCCAGTGCCGTCGCGGGGCGTCGAACCGCACCAGGGCGTTGGAGCCGGAGAGTACCTGGATATCGGCCGAGCCGTGCCAGCGAAGCGGGGTGACCCGCCAGCGGGCGTCTTTCTGTTCCAGGCGTGCCGGAAAGAGCGTGGTGCGGTCGCCCCGGTGGCCAAACTCCGCGGCTAGCTCCGCCTGGAGGAAATGCGGCCCTGGGTCTTCGATCCCCTGCATTCGCTTCAGCACCGGCCGCACGAACAGCTCGAAACACACCAGTGTGCTCATCGGGTTGCCCGGCAGCCCGAACACCAGCCGCGGATGCCCCTGGCGGCGGTAAACGCCCGTCCAAAGCGGCTTGCCGGGCTTCAGCGCCACGCCGTGGGCCAGGGGCTCCACCCCACAGCGACGCAGCACCGCGGGCACCAGGTCGCGCGTCCCCTTGGACACCCCGCCGGAAAGCAGCAACAGGTCGTATTGCAACCCTTGCTGGATGAGCCGGGCAAGCTCTTGTTGCTGGTCGCGGGCAATGCCCAGCAGCTCCGCCTGGGCCGAGGCACTTGCGGCCAGGGCCACCAGGAGGGGGCCGTTGCTGTTGCGAATCTGGCCCGGCCCGGGTTGCTCGCTTGCCGGCACCAGCTCATCCCCGGTGGCCAGCACCGCCACGCGAGGGCGAGGGGCCAGCAGCACGCGCACCGCCCCCACTTCGGCCAGAAGCCCCACGTCCTGCGGCCGCAGCACCCAGCCGGGCGGAAGCACCTCCTGCCCGCGGCCTAGCACGCTCCCCTGCGACAGCACGTTTTCGCCCGGGGCAACGCTACGCTGGATGTGGACGAGACGGTCGCTTCCCGGGCCTTCGCCGGGCAGCTCCTGGGTGTGTTCGAGCATCACCACGGCATCGGCCCCGGGGGGCAGGGGAGCCCCGGTCATGATCTTCACCGCCTGGCCCGGCTCAAGCGGCTCGTGGCGCACCCCGCCGGCGACCAGCTCCCCGGCCAGACGAAGCTGCCAGCCGTCCTGGCGGTGCCAGGGCGAGCCCGGCTGCAAGTCCCGGCTGCGCACGGCGTAGCCGTCCATCATCGACTTGGTCCAGGGAGGGATGTCCCGGTCGGCCACCACGCCCCGGGCCAGCGGCCGGCCCACGGCCTGCTCCAGCGGCGTTTCCTCTGCCGGCAGGGGCGGAGTGTGCCGCAGCAGCTGTTGCAGGACGTTCTGAAGGGGGAGAAGCTGGGCCATGAAGCGAAGTTGCTCTGGGGGAAACGCTCGGCTCCGGCAGCACCCGGAGCTGCCGAGGTGAATCGGCGTTCTATACCGGCGAGCCGCAAGCGTGAGCTTGCGGTTGCTTTATAGCAATTACGACTGCGCCGGACCAACCGCCGACTGAGGCCGGCGGCTCGCCGGTTTGGTGTACAAATCGGCGATGGTTCTTGCACCAGCGAGCCGCGAGTGTCAACTCGCGGAGCCAATTGGCGAAGCGGCGTTTTTCGGTTCTCCTCCGGGAGCTGACGCTCCCGGCTCGCTGTAGTGCACTTGTTCTTGCACCGGAGCGGAAGCTCCCAGTGGCCGACGGCCCAGCCGCCCTCCGGGAGCTGACGCTCCCGGCTCGCCGTGCCTCCACGCCTCCAAGCCCCCAAGCCTCCACACCCCCGGAGCGGAAGCTCCTTGGCGAGCCGCCGACGGAGTACGTGTTTAGCCAGCTAGCAGCCGGAAGTTCGACGCCGCAGGCGTCGCACTCTGGTAGCCGGGGGTCGTCAGACCCCCGGAAGGCAGCATTTTTCCTTGTCCTTGAGCATCCCGAAGGGATGCCAGATGAAGGAACGGTCCGTTGGTTTCTGGCACCCCTGGCGGGGTGCTAGGCAGGGTAACGGCCGTCGCTTTCCGGTGGTCTCCGCTGCGCTCCGACCACCGGCTACAAGGCTGGCAAGCCTTCGGCTTGCTTTTGATCTGGGGGCGCTTCGTCTTATGCTGGCACGCTAAACACGTACCCGACTGAAGTCGGCGGCTCGCCGAGTGTGAAAGTTTGTGTTTGTTCTTGCGTCGGTGCGGAAGCACCCAGCGCAAGCCGCCAGCCGCACGCCGCTACAGTTCCGCCTCGCTGGGCACCACGAACGGTTTGCGATACTCCCGGGTGAGCATGGCCTGAGCCTGCTGGTTGCCGGGGATGGTTTCCGCAGCCGGGTCCACTTGCAGCCGCCGGCCCAGGGCAATCCGCGTCTTGTCCGGCTTAAGCCCGTTTTGCTCCAGGTGAGCGGCAAACCGCCCGAAGGTTTCCTGCAGCTTCTGGTCCTGGCCGAGCCGCTGGGCCGCCTCGGCCACCACCACCGACTCGCCCAGGCGGTAGGAGATGTTGCCCAGGTGGCAAAGGGCGCTGGAGAGGTGGCCTTCCAGGATGGGGGCGTTGAGCTGCTGGGGCTTTCGGCTCCGCACCGCTTCCAGGAAGTTGGCGTAGTGGTAACGGTCCGAGCCGTTACGGAGCGTCTGCACCGGCTTGCCCTCCGGATCGAAAAACGTGCCGCCGGAGTAGCTGGGGCTGACGAAGTAGCCTTCGCTGCCATAGACAATGATGCCTACCTTCGCTCCGCGGAAGGGAGCCGTTTCCAGCCCGCGCACCTCGAACACGATCCGCTTGGCCCCGTAGGCGTGCACGGTTACTTGAGTATTGGCTGTCTCTCCAGCATCTTCGTAGCCCAGCCGCCCGCCGTAGCTCAGCACCCCGCGGCCGATGTCGCTTACCTGCAAGGCCCAGCGGCACAGGTCCATCTGGTGGATGCCCTGGTTGCCCAGGTCCCCGTTGCCGTAGTCCCATTGCCAGTGCCAGTCGTAGTGCAGCCGGGGTCGGGTCAGGGGGCGGATGGGAGCCGGGCCGCTCCAGAGGTTGTAGTCCACCGTCTTAGGGATGGGGTAGGTGCCCCGCGGGCCGATCGAGCGACGCCGCTTGTAGCACAGCCCGCGCGCCAGGCGAACCGTGCCGATCTTCCCCTGGTGGATCAGTTGCATGGCCTGGCGCATGCCGGGGTTGGAGCGGCACTGGGTGCCGGTCTGGCAGATGCGTCCGTACTTGGCCGCCGCCTGGACGATCCGCCGCCCTTCGCTCACATTGTGGCTGACCGGCTTTTCCAGATACACGTCCTTGCCCGCCTGCATGGCCCAAATCGCAGCCAAGGCGTGCCAGTGGTTGGGCGTGGCGATGCTGACGATATCCACGCGAGGGTCTTCCAGCAGCTTGCGCAGGTCGCGCACCAGTTGGGGACGGCGGCCCTGGAGCTTTTCGGTACCTCGGGCTCGGGCCTCCAACACGGCGGTGTCAGGGTCGCAGAGGTAAAGCACCTCGGTATCGTCGCGCGTGGCGAAGGCCCGAATGTGCGCTCCACCTCGACCCCGCACGCCCACCACGGCCACGCCCAGCTTTTCGTTGGGGCTTTTGCTCTGGGGCGCTTCGGCGGCCGGGGCCTGCCGTGGCATAGAAGCCAACAGGGCCGCGGCGGTGGCCAGCATCGAGTCTTCCAGGAAGCGGCGTCGGGAAAGGCTCATCGGTTTCTCCTTCAGGCAAAGGCAGGAAGGTCTCCGGTCGTGCGGAAAAACACGGCGATTGTCGGCTTTTTTCCGGCTCGGTTTATGGTAACAAGAGCCCCGGCGGGAAACAAACCGCACGCGCTGTGAGATGGACAACCGCGTGCTTGCGCACGCGGCTGGTCTTGGGCAAGCCGGTTTCACCCGCGGCCGGTTTACACTTCTGGCGGCGGGCCAGTATGTTGGCATAGCACCGAGAGGAACGTTTGGCCGGGATGGCCACGGTCTGTTTTCGTCGGTTCCTCGGTTCCCTCATGAGACAGCAACCTTATGGAACGCCAAGAACAGTTCCTGGAGGTGATTCCCCGGGACGTGGCCCAGCAGCGGTTCCACGACGCCGTGGACCTGGACCCCCCTGGGCGA
>JALSGI010000041.1 GCA_026982835.1 Planctomycetota bacterium
TGCACTGGCGGACGGGCCGCCTGCTGGTCAGCCGGCCGGGCACCCGGCGGGACGCCCGATTGTTTGTTGAGCATCTGCATGACCTGCGTCGTTGGCTGCGTCGCTATCGGCGCATTCACGTCATCTGCGACAATGCTCGGTTTCACAACAGTCGCCTGGTGCGGGAGTTTCTTCAGCACTGGGGCCATCGGATCACGATCCACTTTTTGCCGAAACGAGCTCCCCAGACTAATCCCATCGAGCGGGTATGGTGGCACTTGCACGAGGAGATCACCCGCAACCACCGCTGCCGCACGATTGAAGAGCTGATCGATCTGACGTATGAATGGTTCGAAAGAACTAAACGCTTCGAGATTGAAACCTCCTTATATCCCTCTGCTCAAGCGAATTAGATACCACTTCCACTTTTTTGTGGAGTTATTTAGCCGGTGAAGAATCGGCGTGCGGCGGTCTTCTGCGGGCTTACGGTGCGCGACTGGCCGTTCAACCGCCGGCTTACGCCGGCGGCTCGCCGTTGCAAGAATCAAAGCAAGTCCACCAGGTACGTTGTTTTCCACAAAACACGCTTTTTCCTGCCCGGTGCGGAAGCACCAGTGGCTCTCCCCGGACTTCAGTCCGGGGAGAGCCAAGAAAAAACGCATGTCGATTTTCTCCGCCGACTGAAACCAGCGGCTAGCCACTTGCAAGAAAAAACGCTCATTCTCTCCTGGCATGGAAGCGCCAAACCAAGTGATGTGCTAGCTGGCCAACACGTACCTGGCTGAAGCCCGCGGCTGGCCGTTCTCTCCCCCCCCGCTTACGCGGGGGGCTCTTCAAGCCCCCAAGTCTCCAAGCCTCAAGCCCCCATCGCCTCAAGCCCCATACTTGCCCAGCCGCCCGGCGTGGGCCAGGGCCAGCGGCATCAGGTACTGGGCCTCAAACTGCCCCAGGCCCCCGCGCACCGCTTCGCTTTCGCCGAAGCTGGTGCAAGCGTCGGTGCGGCAGCTGTCGGCCCAAAGCAGCACCGGCACCGGATGCCAACTGTGGCTGCGCAGTTTGCTGGGCGTGCTGTGATCGCCGGTGATGACTAGCACCGAGGGCCCCAGCTCCACGATCTGCGGTACGGCCGCGTCCAGCTCTTGGATTTTCTGCACCTTGGCCTCGAAGTTGCCGTCCTCGCCGGTGGAGTCGGTGTACTTGTAGTGGATGAAAAAGAAGTCGAAGCGGTCCCAGTTCTCCCGCAGCAGCTCCAGTTGTTCTTCCAGCGTTTGCGGCTGGCCCACCAGCTCCATGCCCACCAATCGGGCCAGGCCGCGATACATGGGATAAACGGCCAGGGCCGCCGCACGCAGCCCGTAGAGTTCTTCGTAGCTGGGCAGTTGCGGCCGGGCCGAAAACCCGCGCAAGGTGAGCCCGTTGGCCCGCGGCTCCTCGGCCAGCAGGCGTCGGGCCTGGGCCACGAACTGGTTGACCAGCTCGGCCGTGCGCCGGCTGGGCGGGTCGGTCCCTTGGGCCTCCAGCGGTGGCACGCCGGTGGCCTGCGGGTCGGTGTCGTTGACCGCATCGCCCAGCCCCGAGCCGCGCAGCACCAATACAAAGCGATGCTCGCGCACCGGCTCGACGAAAAGCTCCACCTCAGGCAGCCGGATCGTGCGTAGCTTTTCCACCAGGCGCTGGCACTCCGGGGTGGGGATCCGCCCGGCGCGGCGATCGGTGATGTTGCCCTGGGCATCGAGCGTGCAGAAATTGCCGCGAGCGGCCACGTCGTTTTCCTCCAGGTGGAAGCCGATACCGGTGGCCTCCAGCGCCCCGCGGCCGATGACGAACTCCAGCGGATCGTAGCCGAACAGGCCCAGGTGCCCCGGCCCGCTGCCGGGGGTGATGCCCGGCTTGACCGGAATGCTCATCCCCAGCGTGCCTTCGCGGGCCAAGCGGTCCATGTGGGGGGTTTGGGCCGATTCCAGCTCGGTCTTTTCGCCGGGTGAGCGGGGCAGCCCGCCCAGCCCGTCGGCCACCAAGAGCACGATCTTGTGGTCGTTCTTTTCCACCAGCGATTGGAGTACGTCGTGCCATTTCATGGCGGGTATTCTCCGTCGAAGGGGAGCGGCAGAACCGCAAGCGCGGTGCTTTCGATTCTGCCCAACCCAGCCCCTTTGGCAAGGTCGAAGTGGTCCGAGAACGGCTTGCGGGCAACTTTTCACCCTGGCCAGGGCCGGCTACATTGGCCGGGAAGCCGACCTGGAGGCCGCACCGTTCCCCCCGGCGAAGCCTGATTCTTCACTTGCTTCAACATCCAAATGCTATGAAATACGCCATCATCATCCCCGACGGTTGTGCCGACGAACCGCAAGAGAGCCTGGGCGGAAAAACACCCCTGGAGGCGGCTTGTACCCCGGCCATGGACGCCGTGGCCGAGGCGGGCGTGGTGGGCCGGGCCAGCCACGTGCCTGAGCCGCTGCCGGCCGGGTCCGAGACGGCCAACATGAGCCTGCTGGGCTACGATCCGCTGCGGCACTTTACAGGCCGGGCGCCCATCGAAGCGGCCGCCCAGGGGATCCGCCTGGCCGCCCAGGATTGGGCCGTGCGCTGCAACCTGGTCACGATTGAGGACCAGGTGATGCGGGACTTCACCGCCGGGCACATCTCCACCGAGGAAGCGGCCCAACTGCTGCAATCGCTTCAGGAGGCGGTGAATCTGCCCCAGGTGGAGTTTCGGCCCGGGGTGAGCTATCGCAACTTGATGCTCTACCGGGGCTCGGAAGATCAGCCGGCCCCGTTTTCCACCGACACCCGCACCACCGCCCCCCACGACCTGACCGACCTGGAGGTGGTGGACCACTACCCGCGCGGCCCGGGCAGCGATCTGCTGGTGCGGCTGATGCAGCAAAGCGTGGAAGTGTTCCGCGATCACCCAGTCAACCAGCAGCGCCGCCGGGCGGGAAAAGCGGTGGCCACCAACGTGTGGCTTTGGGGGCTGGGCCAGACGCCCCAACTGGAGCCGTTTGCCAGCCGCTTCGGCCTGCAAGGGGCGATGATCACCGCCGTGGACCTGCTGCGGGGCTTGGCCCGGCTCATCGGCTGGGAAGTGATCGAAGTGCCCGGGGCCACCGGCTACCTGGACACCGACTACGCGGCCAAGGGGCGCTGGGCCGTGGAGGCGCTGGAGCGGTTCGACATCGTGTGCGTGCACATCGAAGCCCCCGACGAAGCCAGCCACGAAGGGAACACCCAGGCCAAGGTGGAGTCGCTGGAGCGGATCGACCAGCACATCGTCGCCCCGGTGCTGGAAGCCCTGCGGCGGCAGGACTCCTACCGCATCCTGGTCACGCCCGACCATCCCACCCCGTTGCGGACCAAGATGCACAGCCGGGGCTGGGTACCGCTGGCCGCCGCCGGCCAGGACATTCAGCCGGATGCAAGCCGCCGCTACGACGAGCCCACCGCCGCCGGAGCCCCCCTGGAATTTCCGCAAGGTTGGGCCATGATGGACTGGTTCATTGTCAAGTAGTGTCGGCTTGCGCCGTGCGGCTTGCGCTGGTGCTTCCGCACCGGGCGAGCCCCGAGCTTCAGCTCGGCGAGGGCGTGGAGGCTTAGCGGGTGTGGAGGAAACGGAGCCCCGCACGTTAGTGCGGGGAGGGAGGCCGGCGAGAAAACGACTGGCGCCGGGTGCTTCCGCACCGGAGGTCTTGGGTCGTGGGTCCTGGGTCTTGGGCGGGTGCTTCCGCACCAGGGCAAGAACAAACGCAGAGACACCGACACACATACCGGCGAGCCGGGAGCATCGTAGGTGTTTAGCGTGCTATCAAGGACTTTGTGCTGGAGGAGTCCGCTTATGAATAAACGCCCAACAAAACCAGCACTCTTTTCCACGGCTTCGGCTCGGCGGGAGCCTCGCCCTCCCGCTCCCGCAGCTCACGCTGCGGGCTCACTAAACAGCGTTTTTCCTTGCATCGGAGCGGAAGCTCCGGGAGGGCGAACCTCCTGGTAAGCCACAGGTTCACCGTGCGCATTGTTTCCCCCAATATGCTTTGTTCCTGCCCGGTGCGGTAGCACCCTGCGTACGCCAGTGCTCGCCGGGTGCGGAGGTGTCGAGTCAAGCGCCTCTGTGCCCGCTGGCTAAACACGTACCCAGCTCCAGCTGGCGGAGGAAAATACGAGAAGCGTTTGTTTGCAAAACGACTCCTCCGGCTTGAGTCGGCCCCCCCATGGCCGAAAAAACTTCTATCGAGAAAAGAGCAACCAACACAAACGCCAACCGCCGGAGGCGACGGCGGAGGGAGAAACACCGATGGGACTGATCGTGCAAAAGTTCGGCGGCACCAGCGTGGCCGACCCGGAGAAGATCCAGGCCGCCGCCCGCAAAGCCATCCGCGCCCAGCAGCAAGGGCACCAGGTGGTGGTGGTGGTCAGCGCCATGGGCCACCAGACCGACGAGCTGATCCGCCTGGCCCACCAGGTCAACCCCCGCCCCCCGGCCCGCGAAATGGACATGCTCCTCTCCACCGGCGAGCAGGTGAGCGTGGCCTTGATGGCCATGGCCGTGCAGGCGATGGGCTACCGGGCCATCAGCCTCACCGGAGCCCAGGTGGGCATCCGCACCGACAGCATCTACAGCAAGGCCCGCATCCGCTCCATCTCCACCGATCGCGTGCAGCAGCTTTTGCAACAAGGGCAGATCGTCATTGCCGCCGGGTTCCAGGGGATCGACGAGAACTTCAACATCACCACGCTGGGCCGCGGGGGGAGCGACACCACCGCGGTGGCCCTGGCCGCCGTGCTGGGGGCCGACCAGTGCGAAATCTATACCGATGTGGATGGCGTCTATACCACCGACCCGCGGTTGCTGCCCGAGGCCCGGCTCATGGACTACGTGAGCTACGACGAGATGTTGGAGCTGGCCTCGCTGGGGGCGGGGGTGATGCACTCGCGGGCCGTGGAGTTCGGCAAGAAGTTCGACGTGCCGATCCACGTCCGCAGCAGCTTCAGCGACATCCCCGGCACGCTCATCACCACCGAGCCGGAAAGCCGCACGCGGCCTGTCACCGGCGCAGCCTGGGTGCGCAACGAGGCCCGGGTCACACTCCGCGGCGTGCCGGACCGGCCTGGCGTGAGCCTGGCCCTGTTTGCCCCCATCGCCCAGCGCAACATCACGGTGGACATGATCGTGCAGAACGTGGGTGCGGACGGTCGGGCCGATATTTCGTTCACCGTCCCCCATGCCGACCTGGGAGCGGCCCTGGAAGCCGTGGAGCAAACGGCCCGCCAACTGGGAGCCCAGGGCGTGGACAGCAACAACCAGGTGGCCAAGATTTCCGTAGTGGGCCTGGCCATGGCCCGCCAAACCGGCGTGGCCCGGCGCATGTTCCAGGCCCTGGCCCAGGCCGGAGTGAACATCCTCATGATTACCACCAGCGAGATCAAAATCTCGGTGCTGGTGCCCGAGGACCAGGGGCTGGCTGCCCTGCGGGCGGTGCACCAGGCGTTCCTCCTGCACGAAAAGCCCGAAGATGCCCCCCCGCCCCACCAGGGCAAGGTGCAGCGTCGCAGCTCCAGCAACGCCGTGGCCGTGGTGGAGCACCTGCGGGGCATGGAAGACCTGCTGGTGGAAAGCGTGGAGCTGGACGATACCCAAAGCCGCGTCACGCTGGCCGGGGTGCCGGACCGGCCCGGCGTGGCCGCCCGGGTGTTCGATTACCTGGGCCGGCAGGGGGTGTTTGTCGATATGATCGTGCAGAGCTTCGGCCGCCGGGGGCTGGCTTCGCTGAGCTTTACGGTCCACCAGCAGGACCTGCCGGTGGCCCTGCGTGCCGCCGAAGAGGTGGCCGGGCAGTTCCAGGCCCGCGTTACCCACGCCGAGCAAATGGCCAAGCTCTCGGTCACGGGCGTGGGGATGCGGAGCCATGCCGGGGTGGCCATCCGCATGTTCGAGGCTCTGGCCCGCGAAAAAATCAACATCGACATGACCAGCACCAGCGAGGTGCGGATCAACGTCGTGGTAGGGCGTGAGGACGGCTCTCGGGGATTGGAGGCGCTGCGGAAAACCTTCGCCGAATCGATGGCTTGACCCCGGGAAAGAGGCCACAAATGCCGGCATGTGGCTTTCCAAACGTGGGGACAGGGCGTTTCGTCAACCGCCATCTTCCGCTGGCCGGAAATGCAAGAACCGCTTTTGAATGGATGCTGGTGAGAAGTGCCGCTTGTTTGGCCCCTTTTCCCCTACTTACTCTTATGTCCCGTGTCCCGCTCCTTTTCGCCTGCGTCGCGTTCGTCCCCCGCCCCAGGCTCGCCTTGACCCCCTGCTAGCAAAGCGGTAGGATCACTACTGGCAGCTCGACCGTGGTTGTCGGGCTTTTCTTTGACGGCACTTTGTGAATCGTTTCACAAAGTGGGCCAAACGGCACGTGCGTTCCTAACACACTTTCCCCACGCTACTTCCGGCAAACTTGCCATGCAGTCGGCCGTCCAGATCGTGGTGTTCGTGCTGCTGTGTGCCAGCGTGCCGCTGGGGATGCTGCTGTTGGGCTGGCTGCTGGGCCCCCGGCGGGACAGCCCCGTGAAGGCCATGCCCTATGAAAGCGGCATGGACCCCATCCACGACACCCGGCGGCGGTTCGACGTGCGGTTTTACCTGGTGGCCATCGCCTTCTTGCTGTTCGATGTGGAGCTGTTGTTTCTGTATCCGTGGGCCGTGGCTTCCCGCGACCCCGGCGGCGTGGATGCGGCCGTGCAGAGCGGCTGGAT
>JALSGI010000042.1 GCA_026982835.1 Planctomycetota bacterium
ATCGCGGCATCGTCTGTGACCAGCACGCGTGGTTTCATGGTTTGGGATCCTTGGTGGCTTGTTGGTCTGGGGTGGGGAGCTGAAAAGGGGCAGGGATCGCCGTCAAGGGGGAGGCTCAGATGACGATGGGCTCCTGGCCGGCGATGCAAATGGTCAGCTCCCCGGTGGCACAATCCAGCGTGACCCGCCGCCCTTTCTTCCCCCCGATGTGCTCGGCGGCCAGGGGCAGCCCTTCCTGTTCCAACGCGGCATGGATGGTTTCGATGTTGTCCTTGCCCACCTGGATGACCCGCGATTGGCTGAACATCGAAGCCCCGCCGGCGAGCTTGACCACCAGTTCCTGCTTGGGCACGCCGCGGATTTTGAATTCGCGTAACATGGCCGGCACGACCCGATCGGCGAAGTTGGAAGCCGGGCCGCGGCGGTTGCCTGCGTGGGAGAGGACCACGTGGGCCATGGCTCCCAGCTTGCCCCGGGGCCAGTACATCGTCACGGCTACGCAAGAGCCCAAGATGGCGGTCAGCAGGTCGGGGGCGCGGGCGAAGTGTTGTTGCCCCATGCCTACGTTGATCTTTTTAACGGTGTCGGTGCTCAGGGACATTCGCGATCTCCCGCTGCGATCCTTCGATCTGGTTGTTCTGTTCCGGAAGAACGAGGAAAAACGACGAAAAGCTGCAATCGCCTGGCAGGCCCCCCTCTTGTCTAGCCTAGCTTTTTTTCGTCCCGCATGACCCCGGACGCTCCGCCGGAGCAAGCAAGGCGCTTTCGAACAACTCGCGCAGTTCCTGGGTGGGCACCAGGATCACGTGCCAGTTGAGCTGCTGTTGTTCTTGCAGGAAGCGGGTGCGGCACAGCAGCACCTCGGGCGAGTAGAGGGCCTGTTCCATCAGCGCCTGCTGCAGCACGCTGGCCCCGTAATCCTGGATGAAAAACGGCGGCGAGGGAACCAGCTCGCGGCTGACCACGCGGTTGATGGCGTTCATGTAGGCGCAGCCGAGGATGTTGCCGGTTTCGGTCAAGGCCGATTGTTCCAATTCGGTCCACTCGGCCGAAGGCTCCAGGGGGCGACGCAGCAGCGTGGCGGCCAGCTTGCGGCCGTTTTCTTCGTCGAAGCAGAGGATGATCGAGCCGCCTAGCTCGTCGTCCATGGTGAGCACCACCATGGTGAGCAGCTCCTCGCCCAGGCCCAGCTGGTCGATGGCCCGCTCCAGCGGTACCTCCTGGACCGTCTCCAGTTCCAGGGTGATGGCTCCCTGGGTCCAGCGGCTCATGGCGGCCGAGGCCTCGTGCGTGGCCAGGGTAAACAGTTGCCGGATGCGTTCCAGGGTTTGCTGGCGGTCGGGGGTGTGGGTCGGCTGGTTCATGCTTTCACTCCTTCCGAGGACTTGTTGGCGGAAAGGCGGGTGGCCCCATGCACCGCGGCGGCCACGTCCAGGATCAGCCCCACGCGGCCGTCTCCCAGGATGCTGGCCCCGGCAATCCCCGGCACGTTGCGGAAGTTGTCGGCCAGGGACTTGATCACCACGTCCTCCTCGCCCAGGATGTGCTCCACCGGCAGGCCCAACTCCATCCCGTCGCAGTGCAGCAGCACCAGCGTCAAGGGGGGAGTGAGCCGAGCCGGATGCTGCTCGTTCCACTGGAACAGCTCGTCCAGGTACACCACGGAGACGGATCGCCCGCGCACGTCGGCCACCAGGCGGCCCTGCACCGTGGAAAGCTGCTCCGCGGGAGCCATGACGATCTCATCGACCGACTCCAGCGGAATGGCAAACACCTCCCCGTGGATGCGCACCAGCAGGCTGGGCAGGATGGCCAGCGTCAGCGGCAACCGGATGGAGAAGGTGGTCCCTTGGCCCGGCTGGCTGTCCACCTCCACCGAGCCGTTGATCGCCTCCACCTTGGAGCGGACGATGTCCATGCCCACCCCGCGGCCGGAAATCTCGGTCACCTGCTCGGCGGTGCTGAAGCCGGGACGCCAGATCAACTGGTAAACTTGCTGGGGGGTGAGCTGTTCGGCCTCGGAGGGGGAGATGACTTCCCGCTCCAAGGCCTTTTGCAGGATGCGGTCGGCGTCCAATCCGCGACCGTCGTCCTTGACCTGGATGACGATGCTGCTGCCGCGGTGGAAGGCGTTCAGGGTGATGGTGCCCCAACGCGGCTTGCCGGCCGCCTGGCGCACCTCCGGCGGTTCGATCCCATGGTCGGCGGCGTTGCGCACGAGGTGGATCAGCGGGTCGGCCAGCTCGTCGATCATCCGTTTGTCCAGCTCGGTCTTTTCGCCCTGGATCTGCAAGCGGATGTCCTTGCCGGTCAGCCGGGTGATATCGCGGACGATCCGCCGGAAACGGCCAAACAGCGGCCCGATGGGCACCATTCGCGTCTCCATGGCCGTCTTTTGCAGCCCTTGGCTGATGCGGTCCATCTGGTGGGCCACCTCCGACAGGTCGTTGGCCAGGAAGCTTAAGTGGCTCAACTGGCCGAGGCGTTGCTGCACGGCCTGCAAGTTGGCCTCGATCCGCCGCACGTGGGTGCGCAGCGACTCTTGGGCAGCCTGGCACAGCTGGCTTTCCTGTCCGGTGGCCTGCTCGATCCGCCGCAGCGACTCGAACACGTCTTGCAGCATCGTCTCGGCCCGCCCGCTGCGACTGGCCTGGCGAATCTGCTCGCACAGCTGGGAAAACCGCGCCTTGGTAATGACCAGTTGCCCGGTGAGGTTCATCAACTGGTCCAATCGGTCGATATCCACCCGCAGGGTTTCCGAGGGGCGGCGTGCGGACTCGCCCCGGGACCGCCCGGCCGAAGAATCGCCGGCCGAAGGTGCCTTGGCCGCAGGCTTTTCCCGATGGGGCTCCGGCGGTGGCGCCGCGGAGGCAGATGCCGGGGAGCTGCCGGCCTGGGCGGAGGACTCCTGCTCCGCACCCTCTTCCTCTGTCCCGAACGGCTCCAGCACCACTTGCTTCACACCTACGATGTGCAGCTGTTTCCTCAGCGATTCCGCATCGCACTCTGCTTGCACGGCAAAGTACAGGTTTTCGAACCCCTCGGAGGATTCCAGCTTCTCCAGGTCCGGCTCGCAGTACAGCAGCTTGCCCAAGCGGTGCAGCTTTTCCACCACCAGCTGGGCCTTGAGATCCTTGAGCGGAAACTGCGGATCGAAACTCACCCAGCCCATGAATCCCTGGTCGAACTCCCCGATCTTGGCCCGCATCCGCACCTGGTGCTCGGCAAACAACGCGGCCCCGTCCGCCGAAGCGGCCTTCGGACTCTCTTGCCCCGCTTCCTCGCTCTGTCCGGGCGGCGGTTCGGTCGGCTTGCTCCCGCCGGAGACGGCCTCCAGGAGCCGGTGGGCCACGGTGTTGAAGGATTCCGTGCTGGGGCGGCCCTGTTTCAGTCCTTCGACGTAACTGCGCAGGGCGTCCGTTCCGGCAAAGAACGCCTCGATCAGCTCGGGGGTGATTTGCAAGTGGTCGTGGGTCAGTTTTTCCAGGGCTTCTTCCATCATGTGGGCCAGCTTCGAGGCCCGATGCAACCCGATGCTGGCCGCCGACCCCTTGAACCGGTGCGTGTTCACCAGCAGCGTCTTGGGGGCCTCCAGCTGTCCCTGTTCCAGCCCCAGCAGGGCCTCGGTCATCTGGTCCAGGGTTTCATCCGCTTCGTCGATGAAGATGGCCAGGTACTTGTCGGGCACCTGGGCTTCATCTTCCACATCGGCGAAGTAGTCCTGGGGTTGCTCGTCGGGGGCGTGTTTTTGTTCCGGGGATTTGGCCACAGACGGAGCCTCCCTGGTCCTGTCCGCAGGGGCCAAAGAAGCGGACGGTTCGGCGGCGAGGGGCGATGGCTGCTGCATGGTCGGGCGATCCCTTTGCTGGGCAGGCGAGGGGGAGACCGGTTCCGCAGTCGGGGATGCTTCGGCCGCAGCAGGGGATTGCCCCGCAGGGGGAGCCTCTTCCCCCAGCGCCTCCCGCAACAGGGCCTCGATCCGGTCCAGCAGGACCTCCGGGCCGGCCACTTCCGTCTCCGGTTCCTGCAGCTTGCGGATCATGCCGGAGAGCAGGTCGTGACTCTCAAACAACAGTTCCACAACCTCGGCAGTAAAGGTCATGTCGCCTCGCCGGGCGGCGTCGAAGATGTTCTCCACCTTGTGCGTCAAGGTGTTGATCTCCGACAGGCCCAGCATGGCCGAAAGGCCCTTGATGCTGTGGGCGGCCCGGAACATTTCGTTGATCAAATCCGGGTCGCAGTCGTCCCGGTGCAACGTCTCGTGCTGCTGCACCAGTTCGTCCAGTTGCAGCAGGTTGTCGTTGAGCAACTCCAGCAGCCGCTGCGACTCGTCCAGGAAGTCGGCCAGCAGCTCGTGGTAGTATTCGTCCTGTACGAAGTGCCCTTCGGACATGGCACACTCCCCGTGGCGGCGATGGTTACTTCTCCGGCTTCTGGAACAGCCAAGGATAGACCCGCTTGAGCGAGCCGCGGATGTTGGCGATCCCTTCGGCGGCTCCGGTCAGCAAGTAGGCCCCCGGATGCATGGACTGGATAACGTGCTCCAGCACAACTTTCTTGGATTCCACGTCGAAGTAGATCAGCACGTTCTTCAGCACCACCAGGTCGAAGGGGCCTTCCCGCATCGGCTCCAGCAGATTGTGCTGCTTGTAGGTGATCCAGCGGGTGAGCAGGGGCTTGGCCTGCCAGTGCTCCTCGTCCACTTGGGTGAAGTACCGCCGGCGGTATTCCTCCGGCACCCGCCCCATGGCCCGGATGCCGAAGGTGGCCTTGCGGGCCTGTTCCAGCGCCCCGGTGCCGATGTCGGTACCCAGGATGCGGATGTTCCACAGGTGGGCGTTGGGCAGCTTGGCTGCGATGCAGCAGGCCAGCGTGACCGGTTCGTCGCCCGTGCTGCAGGCGGCCGACCAGATGTGCAGTTTCCGGGGGCGTCGGCCGCTGCGGGCGTCTTTGGCCAGTTGGTCCAGGAACTGGTTCTGGAACCATTCCCAGTGGACTTCGTCGCGGAACAGGAACGTCTCGTGGGTGGTGATCTCCTGGAGGAAGGCGTCCCATTCCGGGTGGTCTTCGCCGATGCTCTGCACGTGTTTGAAGTAGGCCTCGAAGCTGCTGTGGCCGGTTTGCCGCATCCGCCGCCGCAGGCGGTTGGAGAGCAGGGCCTTTTTTTGCGGCGAGAGGCGGATGCCGGTCCGCTGGTAAACGAACTCGGCGATCTTGGCCAGCAGCGAATCGGAAATCTGCTTGACAAACACCTGGCTGTCCACAACGTCGCCTCCCATCCAAGGGGCCGAGAGCAAGGGCCGGAACCGGCCGCATGAAAAAACCAGGGCAGAGTCCTCACCAAGCGGACCCTGCCCTGGCCACTGGTGGCAGTGAACCGACTTCGGTCCAGGGCAGGCCGGACCCAAGGGGTTACTGTTCGATCTTGAAGCGGGCCACCAGCTCCCGCAGGCTGGCCGCCTGGGCGCCCAGCTCTTCGCTGCTGCTGGCCAGCTGCTCGCTGCCGGCGGCCACCTGCTCGGTCACTTCCGAGACGTTCTGGATGGCCGTGGAGACTTCCTTGGCGTTCTGGGCCTGGGCCACGGTGGCTTCGGCGATCTTGGAGATCTCCGCGGCGGTGGCTTCCACCCCCTCGATGATCTTCTTCAACGCCACGCCGGTCTGGCTGCTCAGCTCCGCTCCGTCCTCGACCCGCTTGGTCGATTCCTTGATCAACTGCGAGATCTCCTTGGCCGCCTCGGAGCTGCGCTCGGCCAGCTTGCGCACCTCGTCGGCCACCACGGCGAATCCCAGCCCGTGCTCGCCGGCCCGGGCCGCCTCGATGGCCGCATTGAGTGCCAGCAGGTTGGTCTGGCTGGCGATCTCCGAGATCACCTGGATGATCTCGCTGATCTGCTCGCTGGAACTCTTGATCAGCTCCATCGCCTCGATCGACTTCTGCACGGCCATGCCGCCCTCTTCGGCCAGCCGGGTGGTGTCCTTGGCCACCTGGTCGGCCTGCGTGGCGTTGTCCCGCACCGCCTCGATGTTGCGCGTCAACTGCTCGATCGAAGCGGTCATCTGCTCCACGCTGGCGCTTTGGGTTTGGGCACCCTGGGCCAGGGTTTGCGAGCTTTCGGCGATCACCCGGGAGCCTTCAGTGAACTGGGCGGCCGCCTCGACGATCTCGCCGACGATGCTCTGCAGGTCCGAAAGCATCCGTTGCAGGCCCTGGCCCAGCTCGCTCACCGGGTCGTCGCCCTCCAGATCCACCTTGGCCGTCAGGTCCCCCTCGGCGGCCCGGCGCACCACGCCAAGCAGCAGGTCGATCTTCCGCCGCAGCTCTTCCTGGGCGCGGCGATCGTCCTCCCTGCGCTGCTTTTCCAGCTCGCGGGCTTTGACCGACTCGGTTATCAGTTCCCAGGCGATCATCGGGCCGGCGTAGTTGCCCTGGGCGTCGTAGAGTGGCGCGGCGGTCAGCCGGACCCACTCGTTGCCCAAGGGGAACTCGGCCGTGTGGGGCAGGTTCTTCGGATCGGAGAGGATCCGCCGCTGGGTGGCCGGGTTCTTGTGGAACACGTCGTAGGACTGGCCCACAATCTGGTCCACCGGAATCGGCAATTGGTCCTCGATCTGCTTCAGGGTGCGATAGGAGGCGGGGTTCATGTAGG
>JALSGI010000043.1 GCA_026982835.1 Planctomycetota bacterium
ATGTGCCCCAGCTACCGGGCCACGCTGGATGAGGAGCACAGCACCCGCGGTCGGGCCAACGCGCTGCGGATGGTGATGGCCGGGCAGGTGCCGCAGGAGCTGGCCGGGCGGCGGTTGCTGGAAACCTTCGAGCTTTGCCTTCAGTGCAAGGCGTGCAAGACCGAGTGCCCTTCCAACGTCGATGTGGCGGCCATGAAGGCCGAAGTGCTCCAGCACCACTACCGCCGGCACGGCGTGCCCTGGTCGGTGCGCGTCATGGCCCACATCGCCCGCTGGAACCGGCTCGGGTACCGGCTCATCCCTTGGTCCAACTGGCTGCCGCGGCTGCCGCTGGTGGGGCGGCTGATGAAACGGGCCCTGGGCATCGATCCCCGCCGCAGCCTGCCGCGGTTTTCCGGGCCGGCGTTTCCCCAGTGGTTCCGGCAGCAACAGCCGCAGCCCCCGGTGGCCGACGACGCCCCGCTGGTGGTGCTGCTGGACGATTGCCTGACCAGCTACACCGAGCCGGAAGTGAATCGCGCAGCCGTGGAGTTGCTGCGCCGGGCCGGCTGCCGCGTGGAGCTGGCCGAGTTGTACTGCTGCGGGCGGCCGATGATCTCCAAGGGGCTGCTCGAACAGGCCCAAGCCCTGGCCCGGCAGAACCTTCAGCGCCTGGCTCCTCTGGCCGAGCAGGGAGCCTGGATTCTGGGCACCGAGCCCAGCTGCGTCTCGGCCCTGGTGGACGAGTACCTGGACCTGGTTCCGGGGCGGGAAAGCCAGCAGGTAGCCGAGCGCACGTGCACCGTGGAGCAGTTCCTCGTGGAGCAGGATTTGCTGCCACGCGTTCTGCCGGAGGGGGTTCCCCCGGCCGGGCCGGTGATGCTGCACGGCCACTGCCATCAGAAGGCCCTCTGGGGCACGGAGGCCACGCAGGTGCTGTTGCAGGTGATCACCGGGGCCGGCGGCGTGGAGGTGCTCGACAGCGGCTGCTGCGGCATGGCCGGCTCGTTCGGCTACGAGCACTACGAGCTGAGCATGAAGATCGGCGAGCTGGTGCTACTGCCCCAGGTGCGCAACAACCCGCACAAGGACGTGGTGGCCCCGGGCACCAGTTGCCGGCATCAGATTCTGGACGGCACGGGTCGTCGGGCCGAGCACCCGCTGGTGTACCTGTGGCGCCACCTGCAAGAGTCCGGCCGGGAGTGAGCGGGTGAGGGCGTGGAGGCGTGGAGGCTTGAGGGCTTGGAGGGATGGAGGAGCCCCGCACGTCAGTGCGAGGCGGTCTTGGGTCGTGGGTCTTGCGGAGCAAGAGAGCCCCGCACGTCAGTGCGGGGAGGTGGCAGGGCCGCAGCCACTGGGAGCTTCCGCTCCGGGGCAAGAACAAATGCAATTTCTCATGTTTCGGCGAGCCGCCGACTTTAGTCGGCGGAGAAAGCGAGCCGGGAGCGTCAGCTCCCGGAGGAGAACGAGCCAAAAGCGTTTGTGGATTCTCCCCGGGCTAAAGCCCGGGGCTCGCCGGAATGAGAGCGAAAACGCGGAGAACACCAAGCGTGCCAGCCGGAAGCGTCCGCCTCCGGTTGTTTTAAGCCCAGCCGCTGGCAATTGAAAAACCGCAAGCTCACGCGGCTTGTTGCCTGCGTTTCTCCAGCTCGTTCTGGTAGCGGACCTGGTCGGCCAGGCGCCACGCCCCAGCCAGGCGTCCAGCGGCGTAGGTCACCAGCGTACAGAGGGTCAAATTGGCTACGCTCCAGCCCAACGCCTGGCGGCGCATCTCCTCCAGGTCGAACCCCAGCGGCCGATCCGGCGGGGTAAAGAGCACCCAGGCACTTACGGCCCCATAAAATGCCCCACTGGCGGCAAAGACCAGCATCCCCACCCACACGGTGCTCCAGTCCGGCAAGGCGGCCACCCACACCAGGTAAAGCAGCTGCAAGGCGGCCACGCCCAGGGTCAGGATGGCCCAACTGGGCAGCTCGCCCTGGGCCAGATAGACTGCCCCCGGCACGGCTCCCACCACACACGTGGCAGCCATCCCGAAGGCCAGCATGCGGGCCGATTGCACCTTGCCGGGATCGGGCCGGTAGAGGGTCCACCAGGCCGGGTCGTCCTGGTCGGAGAAGACGATGATTTCCTCCAGCCTTGGTTCCGGGGCGGCTTCCGACAGGGGAGCGGAGTCGGGGGCCAGGTCCTCTTGGGCCGCGGGCTCTTGGGGGGAAGGCGCCGCAGGCTCATGGGACTCAGGGGCCACCGGTTCCGCGGAAGGAGTCGTACTTTCCGGGGGAAGAGCTTGTTGGCGATTTTCCACCGGGGCGGCTCCTGCCACCGAGGCCGGGGGCTGGAGAGCAGGAGGCGACTCCGGCGGTTTCGACTCCCCCGACGCAGGGGCCGAAGCGGCCGCAGGCTGCGGAATCCGCACCTTTTCCCGGCACACCGGGCAGCGGATCTTCTTGCCCGCGTAGTGGTCCGGGGCTCCCAGCCGATGTCCCATCGGGCAGCGAAACTCAATCGGCATCGCACCCTCCCGGCTTAAGGCATGGAGTAAGCTCTCGCATGGAGGAGGCTTGGCCACCAGGGGCGGCACAGGGGCGGTGGGCCTCGATCCACTCCAGCACCCGCCAGTCCATCCACCAGCGATCCGGGTCGTCGGCTCCTCGGGCCACAAAGCCCAGGTGCCCCCCGCCGGGGACAAGCCGCAGCGTAACCTGCGGCGAGGGCCTCACGGCCAAGAAGCCCTCGGGCGGCACCAGCGGGTCGTCCTGGGCGGCCAGCACCAGCGTGGGCACGCGGGCTTGCTGGAGATCGCCCTGGGAGTTGGCCGCCTGATAATACGCTTCCACCGAAGCAAAGCCCCAGACCGGCGCGGTCCACCGGGCATCGAACTCGCGCAAGGTCCTGGGCTTGCCCTCCAGCTGGCCCATCAACACATCGCTGCGGCGGCGCTTGCGCCACAGCAGCCGGCGATACAAGCAGCGGACGAAATGCCGGTCGTACAAGCGGCCCCAGCCGCGGGACAGGCACCGGCTGGAGCTTTCCGTATCCACCGGCGGGCAGACGGCCACCACCGATTGCAGCCGCACTGGTCCTGGCGGAGGGGAGGCGGCGCACTTCAGAGCCAGGTTCCCGCCCAGGGAAAAACCGATCAGGTGGATGGGGCTTCCCGGGCACCAGCGGGCCACCTGCTGCAAGGCGGCGTGCACATCCGGCAGGCACACGCAGCTATAACCGCCTCGGGCCAGCAAGGCTCCGGCCCCGGCCCCACGCAGGTCCACGCGGTAGGTGCGCACTGCCCGGACCACGAGCTTGCGGGCGATGCGTACCATGTAACTGCTCTGGTGGCAGCCGGCCAACCCGTGCAGCAACACGGCCACCGGGTGCCCAGGTCGCCAGGAGCGAGGGCCCTGCTGGTGCAGCACGAGCTGGTCTCCGTCCTGGAGCAGCAGGCGGCGTGGTCTGGCCCTGGAGTGCCGCTGCCACCGGGCCAGCCAGTAGGCCAACAGCGTGTGCAGATGACCCCCGCGCACCAGCGGCCGGTAGGGGGCCTCGTTGGCCTCCGGGATAGCTGCCCCGTTCGGAGCGAAGCGGCCGGATTTCCAGCGGTGCTGTAAGGCGGCCAAGGGCCGGTTCTCCCCTGGAGTCATCGAAGGTTCCCTTACTGGTGAATTATGTTCCGCACTCGGCGGCAGGAAAAGAAAAAGCGCATAGGTTTAGCGTGTAAGCACAAGACGGAGTGTTACCCGAGCAGATAGGAGTCGATTTTTTCCGGCTCTCCCCGGACTTCAGTACGTGTTTAGCGTGCCAGCACAAGACGAAGCGCCCCCAGATCAAAAACGAGTCGATGCTTCTCCGGCGAGCCGCGTGCGTGAGCACGCGGTTGTATTGGCGATTGGCGTTGGTTCTTGCAGCCGCGAGCCGTGGGCGTAAGCCCGCGGAGAGCATGGCAATCATGCGCCGCTTTCTTATCGTCTCCGGGAGCTGACGCTCCCGGCTCGCTGTGATCTGTTTTCTTGCACCGGAGCGGAAGCTCCCAGTGGCTGGCGGCCCTGCCGCCTCCGGGAGCTTATGCTCCCGGCTCACCGTTTGTTGAAGAATCGGCGTTTGTTTTCACTTCGGCTCTCCCCGAGCTTCAGCTCGGGGAGAGCCGGATAAGTGCATTGCGCTATTTTTCTCCGCCAGCTGAAGGTGCGCGGCTCGCCATTTGCAAGAAGAAACGTTTATTTCCGCCTAGTACGGAAGCGTTGAGCCGGCCATGTGCTAGCTGGCTGAACACGTACGAAAAAGCCGCCGGAACAGGACCGGCGGCTGGCACAGAAGATACGAACGTTCGGCTAGAACTTGCTGATGTCGATGTCGAAGGTCATGTTCCCTTCGACGGTTACCTCGATGGGGGTTTTTTCCCCGATGAACTTGCTCAGATCCACGTCGCTCCCCTGGGCCTTGGGCAAGGGGACCGGCGCCCCGGTGGCGTGGCCGACGGACACCTTGTATTTGCCTGGCAGCAGGTCCACGGTGTAACTGCCCGAATCATCCACAAAGGCATAAGCGTAGTTTTCCCACTTGCCTTCCTTTTCTCGCAGGAACACAAGTTGAAAGCCTTTGTAATCCGGGGTGTTCGGAGCCCCTTTGCCGGTCAAGGGTTGCCCACTGTTGGTAAGGGTACCCGAAACAGTGACGGTGCCTTCGTCGTAGCCGCCACAGCCGGCCAGGAGGAATCCTCCCAGGACCAGCAAGCCGCCCAAATACTGCCAAGTCCGATTCATTCTTTCCTCCACACATTTCCGGGGATAGGGGCTTTTCGAGGACTAAGGTAAAGAGTGCCTCCCTCCACGCGGGGGTGGAAAGAGGCACTTGGCATCCACATGGCACTTCAGCAAGGGAGTGACGACGTTTCCGGCCGCAGGGTTACGGAGGGCTCACGGCCTGACCGTCGGACTTGTAGCACAGCCAGGCGAACACTTGGGGATCGATGCCAAACTCAAAGAACCGCACCGAAGCATCACACATGGCTACGTTGAAGCCATTGGGGTGGGCTGAGCCGAACTTACCCGCCAGGATGGAAGGGTTCCAGGTGTCGGGCTTGGGCGGGTTGAGCACGCCCAGCAAGGGCTGCAAGGGGGGCGGAAAAGCGGCAAAACCGCCGATGTCCCAGTCGTAGCCCACATGGTACCCGTCGTCGCTCCGCCAGGTGGGAGCCCCATAGAAGTTGGCCGGCATTCGCATCTCCAGGATCATGGCGGTGTTGGAGGTCCCGTCCGCACCCTGGATGCGGCCCAAGGTGGAGTCGGCCATGGCGTGCCATTGGAGCGTTCCCCACAAGTCGTCGTAGGTCCAGGTCTTTGCATTGATCGACTGGTTCGGCGGCACAGAACGCACAAAGGGACCCAGCGGCAAAGCGGGACCGGTTCCGGGCCCTCCCACGGGGCTTCCCGGATTTTGCATGGTAAAGTCCCCCACCCCGCCGTAATCAGTGGTCATCAAGCCCCCGATCAGCAGCGAACTGCTGGAGCGCCGGGTGGGGCAAGCGAATTCAGCCACACTGGCTGACTTGATGATCTGCATCTTTTGATTCAACGCATCCGCCGGGGGGCTCGCTGGCACCTGGGGATTGTAAATGTTCCGCTTTTCCAGGAACGGAAGGATCTGGTAGAAGAAGCCCAACTGCTGGCGGATCCCTTTGAGCGGGCTCCCGTTGATCGGGTCTCCGATCGCCCCGGCCACGACATTCGGCCCCGAGAAACTCACAATCGCGTCTTCCTCGAAACCCATCGAGGGGAGGAACTTGAACTGGTCGTGATGGTTGTGGACCGCCAGGGCGATCTGCCGCAAGTTGTTCTGGCACTGGGTTCGGCGACCCGCCTCACGAGCTGCTTGCACGGCGGAGAGCAATAACCCAATCAAAATGCCGATGATGGCGATAACCACCAGCAGCTCTACCAAGGTAAAACCGCGACGTTTGGAACTGACCATAAGACAGGCCCTCCTGTAAGTGTAGAATGATGACGCCACGCAACCGGTTCTTCCCCAAACCAGCCCCTTGCTGGTCTGGCCGTACGCTCCGGTTCGGTAACGGGGACTTGTTCCGAAATGAACCATGACGGGTAACAAGTCAACGGCAGCTGAAGAGGAAGAACTCGCCAAACTCTTCTTTTCCAGCGTCTTAACGGAGCTAGTACACCTGGACTCACCTGCACGGCCAACTTACATAATCCAGCCCAAGTACCTCGCACTCCCTCCAGAAGAACCAATCTTCCTCCTCTCTGTGCCTGGAAAACGCCTGCTACGCTCCGGGACATGCTCCAAGGATAGGACTTCCGTTTCTGGCCCTACTTATTGGCAATGGTGTACCACGTGGAGGCTGAATTGTAAAGAAAAAAATGGTTTTTTCTACGGTTTTTGGGTGATTTGTGCCCCTATGGGGACGCGGTCCGGAAATCACGTTCCCGGAGAGGCGGCATGTTGCAACCAGCATTTTTCTTCCGGGTTGGGAGGTCCGGTCAGCACCCAGCCCCCCTGCGGAGTGACGGCTACCGTGTGCTCCACGTGCACCGCCGGCAGTCCGTCGGCCGTGACCACGGTCCAATGATCGGCCCGGGTATGCACGGCGGTGCGGCCCAGCGTGATCATCGGCTCCACGGCAATCACTAGTCCCGGCTCCAGGGGAAAATCGGTCCGGG
>JALSGI010000044.1 GCA_026982835.1 Planctomycetota bacterium
CCGCAGCAATCCGCTGCCGCCGCGGTAGCGCGGCGAGCGGCTTGCGCCGGAGCTTCCGCTCCGATGCCGGAACAAGCGTTAATTGTCGAATCGGCGAGCCGCCGACTTTGTACGTGTTTAGCCAGCTAGCACACTGTTGGTTCGACGCTTCCGCACGAGGCGGAAAGAAGCGTTTTTTCTTGCAAATGGCGAGCCGCCGACTTCAGTCGGCGGAGAAGATCGACATGTGTTTTTTCTTCGGCTCTCCCCGGGCTAAAGCCCGGGGCTCGCCGGACAAAAATCGACTCTTTTTGCTCTGGAAACATTCCGTTTTGTGCTGGCACGCTAAACACGTACCCGACTTTAGTCGGCGGAGGAGAAAACGGCGCGCCGACGGTTGTAAAACGGCCGACGCGGTTCAAAACAACCGCATGCTCGACGATGCGACTGGCCGGGGGAGAGCATGTTCAATCCTCCTTGGGATTCCAGCGGCGCACTTCCCGGCACACTTGTTTGAAAGAGACGTCCTGCCAGGGGATGTCTTCCAGTCGGCGATGGGCCAGCTCGGGCATGCGATCCACCTGCAATCGCTCCAGTTCCTGCTCCAGGGCCACGGCCCAATGCGGCAGCTCCAGACCCGTGCCCCGGTGCGTTTGCATCAGTTGGGCCACTTGCTCCTCGAACTCGGCCAGGTGGCGCTGTTTCTGCTCGGCCGGGGCTTGTTCATCCAGCAGCAGGGGGAGTAGCGCCACCACCTGGTCGATCTCCATCGCGGCCACAAAGCGTTCGTCGAGCTGCTCTTCGATGCTGGCCAGACGCATCCCGTGCATGGAAACCAGCTCCTGGTACCACTGGTGGTATCTTCGGGCCGCAGTTTCGGTGCGCCTGGCCACCAGGTTGCGCCACCAGCGGGCCAGCTCGTGCTGGCGGCACTGCACCAACACCTGATGCACCACCACCAGGGGGATCAGGTTCCAGGCTTCGCGCTGGTAGGCCACCTTGATCCGCAGAAAGTCCAGGAACATGTAGAGCAGCTCGCCCCGGTCCGACTGGGTGGTGGTGTGGTTGTAGTCGTTGTACTCGGCGTAGTTTTCCAGCAGGGCATGGACCAAAAGCTCCAGCAACGAAGCCGCTTCCTCCAGCGGGATTTCCCGGTCCAGGGCTTCGGCCAGCCGGGGCAGCCCCGGTTCGCCTTCTTCGGCCAGCTGCCGCAATTGCCGCAGGTAGCTGCGGGCTCCCTGGCGGGCCACCGCCCGCAGGTTGCCGTCGCTGAGGAACATGGGCGTGAACAGGTCGGCCCCGTAACGCTTGATGAACTGCTCCAGGTCCTCCCAGGAAACGTCGACCATCGCCTCCACGGCTTCCAGCACGGAGATGCGGAGGGTGTGGGCATGGGGGAGCCAGAGTTCCATGAGCCGTTCGGTCAGCTCGTCCAGGCACTCCAGCAGGGGGGACTCTTCCACCGGCACGTCTTTGGCCCCCCGTGAGTCCCCGGCGCGGATGACCGCCTCCACGATGTGCTGGCAGCCGAAGGTGAACAGGCGATCAAACTCGCTGATGGCCCCCCGGCCCGGCATGCTGTTCCCCTCCATCGCCTTGGCCATCTCCAGCACCCGGCACGCTTCGCCCACCAGTCCCAGCCGGGGCAGGGCCATTAACAGCGAACGCAACAGCCCGTGCAGCAACCGCACCTGCACCAACTGGTGCGGATCGCCGTCGCGTTCCAGCGGCAAGTACAGCAGGGGCAGTTTGCCTAGCTCGCGGCGCAGTCGCGGCATGGCCTTGCGCACCTTGGCCGGGTCCACGGCGTTGATCAGCCGCACCACATGGGTCGCTTCGCGCTGCCAGGCGGGGAGTTTTTCCGGCCCGGAACCCACCCCAGGAATGGCCCGCAGCTTGATCAACGCCCACTGGGTCATCACCTGCACCTGGATCACCTGGTCGAGCAATCCCTGGCGGATCGACTGGTGCCGGTCGTATTCCATCATGGCCAGCGGATCGACCGAGGAGGGTCGCGGGATGGGATAGTGCACCAGGCGGTCGATCAGCTGGTGGAGCTGCTGGTGGTACTGCTCGGCTTGTTCCAGCCAGGCGGCCACGTGGTCTTGGGCTCCGTGCACTCCGTCGCGGCAGGCCACCGTGGCTCCCAGGCTCCACAGCTCGGCCATGGTGCCGAAGAAGACCAGGGCATGGCGCACCTCCTCGGCCAGCTGTTCCAGCTCGAACTGGCCCGGCGAGGCCGCCTCGGCCCCGGGGTCCACCTCCCCCTCCACGCCGTCCCAGGCCGAGTCGCGAAACACCACGCCCTCGTAGGCCGCGGCAAAGAGCTCATCGGGTTCTTCTTCCGCTTCCAGCTCTTCGCCGTCCGGGGCGGTGCCGGAGGCAGGGGCGTTGTTCTCCGGGGCAGAAAGCTCCGGCAGCCGGGCGCGGTGCTGCCCGTTGGCCACCAGGTAGTCGAAAAACCGCACCACTTGCCGCCAGCGGTCCTGGGGGTCGGCGTCTTCCTGGCGGCGGAGCTGGTTCATCCAGTAGAAGGCCAAGGGGGTGAAGGCGAACTCCCCCTCGTGCAGGGGCACCTCTTCCTGGCTGAGCCAGTGCACCAGCAGGGCCATCGAGGCTTTCAGATCGCCGTGGTCCAGCAGGGTTTTGACCACGCGGGCGTAGGCTTTGGGGGAGCGGAAGTCCTGCACGTGCTCGCGCCAGAAAGCCACATCGCCTGCGGCCCCCCCGGCCCGGTGCCACGCGGCCAGGGCGGCGGCCACCTGGTCGGCCGACTCGGCCGCTTCCAGCCCGGAAAACGAACTCACCTGCTGCACGCTGGTGGTGGCGAACTGGTCCCACCAGGCGGCCAGGGCGTGCAGCCGCTGGGAAGTTTGCCGTTGCAGGGCCTGCTGGTTGGCCACGGCCGCTTCGCTTTCCAGCCGGGCCAGCAGCCGAAAGAGCCACTCGACCACTTCCACCAGCTGGTCGATGCGGAAGTCGTACATGGCGCTGTCGGGGGAGTGGAACAGCGGGAACTGCCCGCCAAAACCCAGCACGTTCCACGGGTCCATCAGCGCCCCGCACTCGATGGCCCGGTGCAGCAAGTCCTCGCTCTCCTGGAGGAGTTTTTGGGCCTGCTCCAAGTGGTGTTTGTCCAAGGCCAATTCGGCGGAGGTGAGCAGAGAGTCCAGTTGGCCGCGGATGCGGGCGGTGGCCGGACCGATGCGCTGCCACTGGCGACGGCTGGCTTCCGGGTAACCCATGCGGCTGAACAGCCGGGCCAGGAACGCCCGCTGAAGCTGCTCGGCCCGCTCCTGCATCAGCGTCTGGTTGAACTCTTGCCGGGCGGCGGCGAAGGATTGGCGTCGTTTTTGGGCCTCGCGGCGAAGGCGCTGGCCGTGCTTGCCCGGCAGCCGCCGCAGCAACTGTTCGTAGAAGCGGTCCCGCAGCGAAGCGATCCGCGGCACCAGCGAGTGCAGCGTGACGCTGGAGTCGTGGCAAGCAGGTCCCCAGCCGGAGGTCATCGACCCCATCAGGATCGTCCCGGCCAGCACCGCGGCCGCCTCGAACAGCAGCTCCTTCGGATCGCCCTGCTCCTGCAACCGCTTCATCAGCCCCTGGAGCGTTACGTCGGTGATCACATAGCGGCGGTAATAGCCGCGGGAATCGATGCAATGGGGGTCCCAGTGGCCGAACTGGTAATTGAGTCGGCGGGAGACAGGATGCTCGAAATCAAACGCCCGGGGGTCCAAGGCCAGCTCGTCGAGCCGCTGGTGGGAAAAACAGGCTTCGTCCAGCAATTCCTCGGGCGTGTCGGCCAGAATGTGCAGGGTTTTTTCGATGACCTTTTGAGCCGGTCCCCAGGCCACCCCCACCTGGCGGAAGTACAGCGGGATGGGGCACACCCACTCGTGGGCGTAGGGTTCCATCTGGCGGCCGTTTTCCAGCACGGCCACCGGCCGGTAGCCGATAAAACAATTGAGCCGGGAAATGGCCCCCTGGCAGACCCGCTGCGGCTCGTCCCAGGGGCCTTGTTCCTGAAGTACCGCTTCCAGCACCTTGACCAGGAAGAAGGGGGCAAACAGCTCCTGGTCGCTCAAGTGGGCCAGCAGATCGCGGTGGAAGCGGCGATAGCCGGGCAACACGCACTCGAAGGCGATATGGAGCACGGCCTGAGCCTGCTCCACGTCGGCAAAGGCTTCCTGCTGCCGGTGGAGTTGTTCCAGCTGGTCGCGCAGCAGCTCGGCCAGCCGGAGCCAGGGACGCTCGTCCTCCTGAGCGCAGGCGGCGTAGAGCTGGTTCAGGTCTCGGCGTATCTGCGGCTCCGGCGTGCCGGAGGAGAAGTTCAGGTACCCGAGCACCCGTTGCAGGGCTTGTTGCTGGGCGGCACTGCGTTGCATGACCAAGGTGCTCCTTGACAGTCGATATCGGCCATCCTAAGAGCTACCCTGGCATTGGTCTAGCCACCCTGGGGTCAGGGGCCAGCTCCGGTGGAATCTGCAAGCGGGCCCCTTCTGCTCTTGCCTGGGAAGGAATTACGATGGAAGCTAGCACTGCCCCCGGTGGCCGGTAGTTGCGATCCGTCTCCGCATGGCAGGAGGTTCCCCTTGCTTGTTGGTCCGGTGTTTACGCGGGAAGCGGTGATCGCCCCGCGGCGATTGCGTTTCTACCTGGCCCGAACCGTCTATCTGGCCGCGTTCTGGCTGCTGCTCAACACCGCCTGGCTGGTGCTGACCGGCACACAGATCGTGCGCAACGTGGGGGACATGGCCCGCTTCGGCAGCATCACCTTCCACACCCTGGCCCCGTTGCAGCTGGTAGTGGTGTTGTTCTTTTCGGCCCTGGGGGCGGCCGCCTCGGTGGCCCAGGAAAAGGATCGCCGCACGCTGGTGCTGCTTCTGCTCACGCGGCTTTCCAACCACGAGATCGTGTTGGGCAAGGTGGCCGCCGGCCTGCTGCACGTGGCCACCCTGGTGCTGTGTGCCCTGCCGCTGTTTTTGTTCCTGGCCCTCTTCGGCGGCGTGTCGCTGCAGCAGATCGCCCTGGCCTACGCGGTCACGCTGCTGGCGGCGGTGCTGGCCGCCACGCTGGGGGCGGTGATCGCCTTCTGGCGGGAAAAGACCTTCCAGACCCTGGCCTTGACCACCCTGGGCATGGTGCTGTGGATCGGGTTGTGGGAAGCCGTGGTGCTGGCCGCCCCCCAGCACGCCCTGGCCCGGGCGGAGTTCTGGGCCGCCGTGTTCAGCCCCTGGCGTGCCATGACCGAAGCGATCCACCCGCCGCTGGGCCTGGGGGCCGACACGGGGCGGTTGGTCAGCGCCTTGAGCGGTTTTGTCCTCTTCTCGCTGGCGGCCACCGCGGTGCTCAACGCCCTGGCCATCTGGAAGGTGCGCCAGTGGAACTCCACCCCCGACCGCGGCACCCAGCGGGAAGAAGAACAAACCAGCGAGTCGATCTTCGCCGCCCCCTGGGAAGTCACCTCGCTGGAGGAGCTGGAAAAACAACTGGCCGCCTCGCCGGAGCAGGCCCAGCAAACCCAAGCTCCCACGCTGGCCAGCGCCTTGAGCGACCACCAGGGGGCACAACCGGCCGAAGCCACCCGCTGGTGGTACCCGCCGGACTGGCGGCGCAACGTGTGGGCCAACCCCGTGCTGTGGCGGGAAATCTGCACCTGGGCCTACGGCCGCAAAGTGCTTTTGGTGCGCGGGGTGTGGGTGCTGCTGGTGCTGGCCGTGGCCGGGCTGTTTGCCTACCTGGGCTCTGGCCGGCAGGGGCTTTCGCCGGGGGCGCTGGCCACCGGGTTGATCCCCCTGGGCCTGCTGAGCCTGCTGCTGGTCAACGCCCTGGCCGTCACCTCGATTACCAACGAGCGGGACGGAAAAACCCTCGACCTGCTGCTGGTCAGCGACCTGACGCCCAAGGAGATCATCTTCGGCAAGCTCGGCGGCGTGCTCTACAACGCCAAGGAAGTGATCCTGCTGCCGCTGCTGTTGCTGCTGGGGCTGTGGTGGTTCGGAGCCATTAGCCGAGAGAACCTGTTCTTTCTGGTCGCAGGCCAAGCGATCCTGGTGCTGTTTGCCGCGGTGCTGGGCATGCACGTGGGGATGAGCTACGCCGTGACGCGGCAGGCGATCGCCACCAGCTTGGGCACGTTGTTCTTTCTGGCCGTGGGCGTGGCCACCTGCATGCGGATCATGGTCGCCTTTGGCGGCAACTTCCAGGTGCAACTGGCCCCGTTTTTGATCTTCATGCTCGGCGGCGGGGTGGCCATGTTCTTCGCCCTGGGGATGCGCAACCCCTCGCCGGCCATCACGCTGGCTTCGCTGCTGTGCCCCTTTGCCACATTTTACGCCATGACCAGTTTCCTGCTGCAATATACGCTGGGAGTGTTCCTGGTGGTGGTGGTCACTTACGGCTTTACCACGCTGGCCATGCTGGTGCCGGCGGTGGCCGAGTTCGACGTGGCCACAGGGCGGACCACCGCCTTGGAGGAATGAGCCCGGGGAGGTGGCCAAACCGATCATGAGCACCTGGTGGCTGCTGTTGCCGTGGCTGGTGCCGCTTGTGCTGCTGTTGGTGGCCTCGGCCTTCTTTTCCGGTTCGGAGGCGGCCCTGTTCTATCTGAGCCCCCGCGATCTGCGCTACCTGCAGCACGGCAACGCCGCCCAACGCACCGCTGCC
>JALSGI010000045.1 GCA_026982835.1 Planctomycetota bacterium
GGGCGTGGCCGGATTGCCCGACTGGCTGGAGGGTTGTTCTTGGGGGGGGGGCTCTTGGGCCCTCTGCGGCGAATCGTCGGCACGGGCCGGTGTCTTTTGCGGAGTGTCGGCCAGGGGAGGTTGCTCTTTGTTGGGGGGATCGGGTTGGGAAGGCTGCTCCGCGGGATTCTGTTTTCCCTCGGCCGAAGCGTCGGCTACCAGGGCTTGCGAGGAATCCACCGCCTGGGTCCGGGCGGGCTGCTGCGGCTCGGACGTGCTGCAACCCAGCACGACGCCCAGCCCAAGCAATACCGGAAACCAAAAAAGACGGCGCTCTGCGATCATTCGAAGTGGTCCGCTTCCAGGTGGTAGATAACCAGGCCGCGATCTTCGTGCTGGGCCACTTGCACGCGGAACGTGCCGGCCAGCTTGCGCAGGCGGGGGGAGATGGGCTGTTCCAGCCGCAGCGGGTCTTTCAACTTCACGTAGATCATATCGGTCAGTTTCGGTTGACCGCCGAAGCAACAATCCCCGTTGTCGCGGCACAGGATGAACTCCTTGGTGCGGGAGGTGGGATAAACGTAGCCCTTGATGAACACCTTCTTGCCGTCCAGGGCCAAGGCGCTTTGCGGGGGGAGCTGGTCGGGGTGGAGCGGGTCGGGCTGAAGCTGGGCGTAGGAGATTCGCATGTACCCCTCGGGCACTTCGGTCAGGTAAACCCAGCTCAGGTAGCTCCAACCCCCGGCCCAAAACACCACCGACAGAATAACCCCCAGCCCGGCAAACGGCAAACCGAGTAGCTCCGGGCTGCGGCGAATCTGCCGCCAGGCCAACACGCCCAACACGATTCCTCCCAGCGGCAGCACAGCCATCGTGGTGCTGAAAAAACACAGCACCGAAAGCAGGCCTAGGATGAAGCTGACCACCGCCCGCAGGCTCATCACCCGCGGCTGGAAATCCTCTTCGCGGGAGATTTCGGCCTCGGGGGCTTGGACCGTGGTGCTCATGGCTTGCTCGACTCGCCGGGAAAAAGAAACGACCGGATTTTCCGCTCCCTGCCGGCTTCCGGCAGGTGCGCCGAACCGGCCGCTTGCTTCCCTGTTCCTGGTACGAAGCGGGTCCTGGCACCGTTCGCCCAGGGCCAGGCACCTCTCTAGATAATCATAGCCCCGGCGGGGCAGGATTTCAGCCCCTGGGCCCCGGCTGCCGGGCCCTGGCGGCGGAGCGGAAGCGGGTGCTTGCGGTCCGGCTTGCGGTTTGCGATAAGTTTTTGAGCATCGCGGGTTGTCTTCTCCTTGCTACAAAGGCCATACGCCATGCACGACTTCCAACAACGCTACCAGCAAATCTGCCAGCACGTGCGCCAGACCCAACGCCTGGCCGCGGCCGCCGAGGTGCTCTCTTGGGACGAGCACACCTACATGCCCCCGGAGGCCGGTCCCTATCGGGCCGAACAACTGCAACTGCTGGCCGGACTGGTGCACCAGCGGCGAACCGATCCGGACTGGGGAGCCCAACTGGAAGAACTGGCCGCCTGGGCCGAAGAGCACCGCCCGGGGGAGCCGGAAACCGTGAACCTGCTGCGGCTGCGCCGCGACTGGCGGCGACAAAAACGCCTGCCTCAAGAGCTGGTGGAAGAACTGGCCCATACCACCTCCCGCGCCCAGCAGGTGTGGGCCGAAAGCCGACCCCGAAACGACTGGAACGCCTTCCGTCCCTGGCTGGAAAAAGTGCTGAAGCTGAAACGCCAGCAGGCCGAGGCGTTGGGCTACCAGCAGCACATCTACGACGCGCTGCTGGAAGACTACGAGCCGGGGGCCACCACGGCCCAGGTCCGCGCGGTGCTGGAGCCGCTGGGCGAGTCGCTGCGGCAACTGGTGCAGCGGATAGCCGACTCTCCGGTGAAGACCGCCCCCGGACTGCTGCACCGCCACTGGCCGCGAAGTGAACAAGAGAAGCTGGGCTGTTTTGTGGCCGAGCAGTTGGGCTTTTCCTTCCGCCGCGGGCGGCTGGACGTGACGGCCCACCCGTTCTGCACCCGGCTGGGCCCCCACGACGTGCGGATCACCACCCGCTACGACGAGCAGTTCTTCCCCTCGGCGTTTTTCAGCATCCTGCACGAGGCCGGGCACGGGCTTTACGAGCAAGGGCTGCCGGCCCAGGAGTACGGACTGCCGCTGGGGGATTCGGTTTCCCTGGGCATGCACGAATCGCAAAGCCGGCTGTGGGAGAACCACGTGGGCCGGTCGCTGGCGTTCTGGCGGTGGTGTTTTCCCAAGGCCCGGCAGCATTTCCCCCAGGCCCTGGCCGATGTGTCGCTGGAGGAGTTTCACCGGGCGGTGAATCACGTGGAGCCGTCGCTGGTGCGCGTGGAAGCCGACGAGGTGACCTACAACCTGCACATCCTCGTCCGCTTCGAGCTGGAGCAGGAGCTGCTTACTGGGCAGCTTGCCGTGGCCGATCTGCCCGAGGCCTGGAACGCCCGCTACGAACACTACCTGGGCGTGCAAGTGCCCGACGTGGCCCGGGGCGTGATGCAGGACGTGCATTGGAGTGCGGGGCTGGTGGGCTACTTTCCCACCTACAGCCTGGGCAACCTGTACGCGGCGCAGTTGATGGAAGCGGCTGCCCGCGAGGTCGGGCCGCTGGAGGAGCAGTGGAGCCGCGGGGAGTTTGCCCCGTTGCTGGAGTGGATGCGGCAGCACGTGCACCACCACGGCAGGCGTTACGATCCGGCGGAGTTGATCCAGCAGGCCACCGGCAGCCCGCCGCGTGCCGAGCCGCTGCTGGAATACCTGCACGGCCGCTTCGGGGCGATCTACCAGTTGTAAACCCCGCCGGCCGACGGTGCGTGGCTGGCCGGAGCTTTGTACGTATCCAGCGTGCTATCAAGGATCGTATGCTTTGGAGAGGTTCAGGGGTAAGTAAACGCCCAACAAAACCAGCACTCTTTTCCACTCCTTCGGCTCGGCCGTGACCTCGCCCTCCCAGTTGCGCCAATCGACTGCTCTTGCTACGGAGCGGAAGCTCCTTGGCGAGCCCCGGACTTTAGTCCGGGGAGAGCCAAATTAACACCTGTTTGTCGATCTCCTCCGCCAGCTAAAGCTGGGTACGTGTTTAGCCAGCTAGCAGCCAGAGGATCGACGCCGCAGGCGTCGCACTCTGGTAGCCGGGGGTCGTCAGACCCCCGGGAGACAGCGTTTTTCCTTGTCCTTGAGCATCCCGAAGGGATGCCAGAGGGAGGACCGCTGGCTGTTTCTGGCACCCCTGGCGGGGTGCTGGGTGGGGTAATGGCCGTCGCTTTCCGGTGGTCTCCGCTCCGCTCCGACCACCGGCTACAAGGCTGGCAAGCCTTCGGCTTGCTTTTGATCTGGGAATGCTCCGTCTTGTGCTGGCACGCTAAACACGTACAAAGCTGGCGGCTCGCCGTGGCAAGAATCAAAGCAGATACGTCAAGCGTGTTGTTATCCACAAACACGCTTTGTTCTCGCCCGGTGCGGAAGCACCCGCCCAAGACTCACGACCCAAGACCTAAGACTCCGCCAGCTAAAGCTGGCGGCTCGCCGTGTGGTGTGTAAGCCGGCGCGTGTTCTTGCAGTCGCCGCGGCGGCTAGCGGTCGGCCTGGGTCGTGCCCATCACCGTCACATGCACGCGGCGCTGCCGGGGTCGCACGTCGCACTCCAGCAGGAACACCTGCTGCCAGGTGCCCAGCACCAGGCGGCCCTGGTCCACGGGCACCACCAGCGACGGCCCCAGCGTGGTGGCCTGCAGGTGCGAGTGGCCGTTGCCGTCGTGCCAGGTCTGATGATGGGCGTAGTGCTCGCCGGGGGGGAACAGGCGATCCAGTTCCCGGGGCAGGTCCTGCTGCAAGCCCGGCTCGAACTCGATCGTGCCCACGGCGGCCGTGCTGCCGATGTGGAACACGGTGACGGTGCCTTGTTGCACGCCGCTTGCTTCCACCACGGCCTGCACCTGCTCGGTCAGGTCGTGCATGGAGCCGTGGCCTGCGGTGGCCACTTCCAGCACTTGCTGGTGGACGATCATGGTTTGCTTGCTGGGCGGAAGGGGATGCGAGGACCGTCTGCTCTAGCGGCCGCAATCTTTGGAAAAAAACGGCTCGGCCGTGACCTCGCCCTCCCAATCTTGCGTTTTTCAACGGGCTGCTGCCAGGGGGGCTTCCTTTTCTACCTGGACGTCCTGCCCGTTGCCACCCTGGCTCACCCCGGCAAACACCATGTACAGCACCCGCAGCACCAGCAGCGACATCACCGTGGCGCTGATCACCCCGCCGATGACCACCGTGGCCAAGGGGCGCTGCACCTCGGCCCCCATGCCGGTGCTGGTGGCCATGGGCACAAAGCCCAAGGCGGCCACCAGCGTGGTCATCAGCACGGGCCGCAGGCGGATCAGTGCGGCGTGTTCCACGGCTTCTTCCAGGTCCATGCCCTGGGCCCGCAGGCGGCGGATGGTGGACACCAGCAGCATATCGTCCAGCACGGCCACGCCGGAGAGGACCACAAAGCCCACGGCCGCCGACACCGAGAACGGCATGTCCCGCAGCCACAGGGCCACCAGCCCGCCGGTCCAGGCAAACGGCACGCCGGTAAACACGCGGATGGCATCGACCAGGTTGCCGTAGGTGAAGTAAAGCAGGCAGAAGATCAAAAGCAGGGCCAGGGGCACCACCACCATCAGCCGCCGCCGGGCGGAAAGCAGGTGCTCGAACTGCCCGCCCCAGGTCACGTAGTACCGCGGCGAGGGGAGCCGCAGCTGCTGCTGGATGCGTTGCTGGGCCTCGGCCACAAAAGAGCCCAGGTCCCGGCCGCGCACGTTGGCCGAGACGTTGATCCGCCGGTAGCCCCACTCGCGGGTGATGGTCGAGGGGCCTTCGACCACCTCCACCCGGGCCAGGCGCTCCAAGGGCACCAGTTGCCCCGAGGCGGTGCGTACCAGCAGCCGCCGCACGTTTTCGGCGCGGCTGCGCAGCGGCTCGGGCAGCCGCACCACCAGCGGGAAGCGGAACTGCCCCTGGAACACATCGCCCACGCGGTAGCTGCCCAGGGCCTCCACCAGATCGAGCACCTGCTGGGCGGGTACGCCGTATCGGGCCAGCTCCTGGCGTTTGATGCGCACTTGCAGCACGGGCTGGCCGGTGATCTGCTCCACGTTCACGTCGGCCGCTCCCGGCACGTCGCGGAGGATACGGCGAATTTCGTCTCCTTTTTCCACCAGCACGTCGAACTCGTCGCCGAAGAGCTTTACGGCCACGTCGCTACGGATGCCGGAGATCATCTCGTTTAGCCGCATCTCAATCGGCTGCGTCATGGCGATCCGCTGGCCGGGCAGGGTGCGCAGCGTTTTCCAGATCAGCTCGGTCAGCTCATCCTGGGTGCGGGCCCGCTTCCACTGGCTCCGGGGCGTGAGCGTGATAAACACATCGGTCAGCTCCACGCCCATCGGGTCGGTGGCCACCTCGGCGCTGCCGATGCGGCTCCAGACGTACTGCACCTCGTCGGGGAACTGCTCCCGGATGATCCGCTCCATGCGGGTGTTGTAGCGGATCGACTCTTCCAGGCTGGTTCCCGCCAGGCGGACCACGTTGATGGTGATGGCCCCTTCGGAGAGCTTGGGCACGAACTCGCTGCCCAGGTTGGGGGCGATCAGCCCAAAGCACACAAACAGCACGCAGGCGGCAATGCCCAGCACCGCCCCACGGTAGTGCATCGAAAAGTGCAGCACGGGCCGGTAGGCTCGTTTGAGCCAGCGTATCAAAAGCGGCTCGCGTTCCTCCAGCCGGGCCGGCAGCACCCAGCTGGCCAGCACCGGCATCAGCGTTATCGAGAGGATCATCGACCCGGCCAGGGCGAAGATGACCGTCAGGGCCATGGGGCGGAACAGCTTCCCCTCGGTCCCTTCCAGCGTGAGGATGGGCAGATAGACGATCATGATGATCAGCTCGCCGAACAGGGTGGGCTTGCGCACCTCGACGGCCGCATCGCGCACCACGTCCAGCCGCGTGCGTCCCGGGGGCACCCCGCCGGAGAGCTTGCGCACGCAGTTCTCCACCATCACCACCGAGCTATCGACCACCAGCCCGAAGTCGATCGCCCCCAGGCTGAGCAGGCTGGCCGCGATCCCAAACCGTAACATCCCCGAGAAGGCGAACAGCAGCGACAGGGGGATGGCCAGGGCCACGATCAGCCCGGCCCGCAGATTGCCCAAGAAGGCAAACAACACAGCCACCACCAGCAGCCCCCCTTCCAGCAGGTTTTTGCGCACCGTGTCGATCACGTGGTCCACCAGTTCGGTGCGGTCATAGACCACCAGCAGCTCCACGTCCGGGGGCAGGTTCTGCTTGATTTCCTCCAGCCGCTGGCGCAAGCGGCGGGTGACCTCGTGGCTGTTTTCGCCCATGAGCATAAAGCCCAGCCCATAGACCACCTCCCCCTGCCCGAAGGCCGTAACCGCCCCGCGGCGGATTTCGTGGCCGAACTGCACCTGGGCCACGTCGCGCACGCGCACCGGCACGCCGTCTCGGGCGGTGATGACGATCTGCTCGATCTGCTCCAGTTGCTCCACGCGCCCCAGGCCGTGTACCAGGAGCATCTGTCCGTTTTCCACCAGGTTCCCGCCGCCCACG
>JALSGI010000046.1 GCA_026982835.1 Planctomycetota bacterium
CCAGCGGTGGCGGGTGCGGGGCTTGAGCCCGTTGGAGCTGGGGCGAAACCCGCCGCGGGTGAGCATCAGCATATCGGCCCCCGAGCCATCGGTGCCGAAGACCATCGGCCCCAGGCTCTCCCCCGGTACGGCCTCCACCAGGGTGGCTGCGGCCGCGTCGCCGAAGATGGTCCGCAGTGAGCGGTCGGCCGGGTCGATGTACTTGGAATAGGTTTCGGCCGTGATCAGCAGGACGCGGCGAGCCGAACCGGCGGCGATGAGCCCCTGGGCCAGGGCCAGCCCGTAAACAAAACCCGAGCAGCCCAGGTTGAAGTCCAACGCCCCGACCCGGGTGGGCAGGCCCAGCCGCTTTTGCATCAGGCAGGCGGTGGTGGGGATGGGGTAGTCGGGCGACTGGGTGCACAGGAGCAGGAAATCAATCGATTGCGGATCGATTTGGTACTGCTGGAACAACCGCCTGGCCGCCTCCACGCCCAGATCGGAAGCCATCTCCCCCGGGGCGGCGATGTGCCGCGAGCGGACCCCGGTTTTTTCGTAAATAAGGTCCACGTCCCAGTTGGGGAACTTTTCCCGCAACTGGTCCACGGTTTCCACCTGCCGGGGGAAGTAGGTGGCAATGGGCCCAATGGCGGCGTAGTTCAACCGACCACCCTCATGCGGCAAGGCACTCTGTAGGGCGAAGCGGAACGCCCACTCAGCACACCCCAACCCTACCAAGAACCCCCCAAAGCGGTCAATTCCACAAGTTTTGCGCAGTTGCCGCAGATTGCCAGGAGAGCGCTTGTTACTTGTTTCTTCTGTGGCGCGGTTTATTCTCGCCGCGGAGCGGAAGCTCCCAGTGGCCGACAGCCCGGCCGTCCTCCGGGAGCTTACGCTCCCGGCTCGCCGGTGTAATGTGCACAGCGGCGATTGTTCTTGTGTCGGCGAGCCCCGGGCTTTAGCCCGGGGAGAGCCGAACAAACGCACGTTTGTGGATGTTCTCCGCCGACTGAATTCGGCGACTCGCCGATTGGTGCGTTCACGCTTTTTCTCGCATTGGTGCGGCAGCACCACCGCAAGACCCACGACCCAAGACCCAAGACAATCCACCTCGCAAGCCGCCCCGCTACTCCCGCGTGATGAACTCATCCAGATTCAGCAGCACCCGGCACAGGCTGCTCCAGGCGGCAAACTCGGGCAGGGGCACCTGCTCTTTCTCGGCCCGGGCGGCCAAGGTCAAGGCTTTCGCCTCCTGCGGCTCCTGGCGGTAGTAGGCCCGTTGCTGCTGCAAATGGTCAGCCAGCAGTTGCAGCTCGTGCTCATCCGGCGGGCGCACCAGCGCCAGGCGGAAGGCCAACAGGAGTCGGTCCCGGTCCTGGCTCCCCCCTTGCCGCAGCACGCGCAGGGCGAACAGTTGGGCCAGTTCCACAAACTGCTGGTCGTTGGCCAGGGCCAGGGCCTGCAGCGGCGTGTTGCTTCGCACCCGGCGGGTGCAGGTCACGTTGGCCCGGGGAGCGTCGAAGGTAATCAGGAACGGATAGGGGCTGGAACGCCAGAAGTAGATGTACATCCCGCGCCGGTAGCGGTCCTCGCCGCGGGACTCCGGCCACGGTTTTTTCACCTGCGTGAAGCGATACACTTCCTTGGGCTGCGGGGGATAGACGCCCGGGCCGCCGATCTTGCGGCTGAGCACTCCCGCGGCACAAAGCGCCGCGTCGCGGATCACCTCCGCCTCCAGGCGCAGCCGGGGGACGTGGGCAAGCAAGCGGTTGCGCGGGTCGCGCCGCAGGTGTTGCGGCAGCACGCGCGCCGTTTGCCGATAGGTGGCGCTGGTGACGATCAGCCGGTGCAGATGCTTCAGGTCCCAGCCGCTTTCCATGAACTCGGCGGCCAGCCAGTCCAGCAGCTTCGGGTGCGAGGGGGCCGCCCCGCGGGTGCCGAAATCGTTTTCGGTCTCCACCAGCCCCAGGCCGAAATAACGCTGCCAGATGCGGTTGACCGTGACGCGGGCCGTAAGCGGGTTTTCGCGGCTGACGATCCACCGGGCCAGGTCCAGCCGCGTGGGCTCCTTGCCCTGGGGGACTTTCAGCGGCGGCAGCACCTCCGGCACCCCCGGCCGCACCGGAGCCCCGTGCCGCAGAAAATCGCCCCGGACGTGGATGAACGTCTTACGCGGCCGGGCACGGCGGCGGAGGATCATCGTGGTCACAATCTTCCCTTGCAGCCGTCGCAGCTCCGCTCGCCGGGTTTGAAGTTGCTTTTGTTTTTGTTTTAGCTGCGTTTCCACCTGGGCCAGCTCCGGCCCCGGGGCCACCAGCGGCAGCCGAGGCTTGCCTTTGCCCGACGGACGGAGCTTCTTGGCTCGGGCCTGCAGCTCTTTAACTTCTTTACGCAACTGGGCGATCTGCTGCTGCAAGCGCCCTTTTTGTTGTTTTTGTTCCGGCGTGGGGAACTCCAGCAGCGGCTCGTCGCAGTCGTTGAAGAAGGCAAAAAGCTGGTAGTATTCCCGCTGGCTCACGGGATCGTACTTGTGGTCGTGGCAGCGGGCGCACTCCAGCGTCAGTCCCAGGAAGACCACCCCGGTGGTGTTCACCCGGTCGGCCACCGCCTCCACGCGGAACTGCTCCGGGTCGGTGCCGCCTTCCTGGTTGATGAGCGTGTTGCGGTGGAAGCCGGTGGCCACCAGTGCCTCGGTGCCGCCCTGGGGCACCAGGTCGCCGGCCAGCTGGTGGATCACAAACTGGTCGAAAGGCATGTTGCGGTTCAACGCCTGGATGACCCAGTCGCGCCACTTCCAGATTTGCCGCGCCCCGTCGATGGTGTAGCCGTTGGAGTCGGCGTAGCGGGCCACATCCAGCCAGTGCCGCCCCCAGCGTTCGCCGTAGTGCGGCGAGGCCAGCAGGCGATCCACCAGGCGGTGGTAGGCATCGGGCCGCGGATCGGTAACGAACCGGTCCACCTCTTCCGGCTCGGGCAACAGGCCCAGCAGGTCCAAATACAGCCGGCGGATGAGCGTGTAGCGATCCGCCTCCGGTGAAGGGGCCAGCCCGGCGGCCTCCAGCCGGGCCAGCACGAAGCGATCGATTCCGTTGCGGCACCAAGCCGGACTTTTCACCGTGGGCAACTCCGGGCGGCGCACCGGCTGGAAGGCCCAGTGATCGGACTCTTTTCGCGGCACGGGCCGCTTGGGGGCCTTGGCCCCGGCGGCGATCCAGCGGCGAAGCAGCTTCACCTCCCGGGCCGAGAGCCGTTCCCCTTCCGGCGGCATCGCAAGCTCATGACGCCCTTCGATCACTCGGATCAGCAGGCTCTCCTGCGGTTTGCCCGGCACCAGGGCTGGACCGCGATTGCCGCCCCGGAGCACCAGCGCCGGAATGTCCAGCCGCAGGTCGGATTCTTGCACCTCCGGTCCGTGGCAATCGTAGCAGTGCCGGGCCAGCACCGGCTCCACGTCCCGAACGAAATCCGGTGTCGGCTCCGGGGCCACCAGCGGCCCTTGAGCAGCCGCAGTTCCGGCGAGCAAACAACCCAAGCTCCAGCAGGCTACCGGCAGCCAGAGTCGAGGGCGTTCCAAAGACAGCCAGGACCAGACAACTTGCAGGCGGGTGAGCATGGTGGGCTATTCGCGGGTGGGAAGGCACAAAGAGAACCCCAAGGGCATCCGGCGAAGTTTATTCTAGCCGGAACCGGCGCGGCGGAGCAAGCAAAACGAGGGAAGGGGGGGCTTGGGCGAGCCCGCGGCTTCAGCCGCGGGAGGCATGAAGGCGAGGAGGCGTAGGAAAAATAAGAGCCCCGCACGTCAGTGCGGGGAGAGACGGAATCGGCTTGCGCCATGCGGCCTGCGCCTTGCGCCGGTGCTTCCGCACCGGGCAAGAACAAGTGCCAATTCTTGCAACCGGCGAGCCGCCGGCGTGAGCCGGCGGTTGAGCGGCGAGCCGCCGACTTCGTACGTGTTTAGCGTGCCAGCACAAGACGAAGCGCCCCCAGAGCAAAAGAGTCGATTTTTGTCCGGCGAGCCGCGTGCGTGAGCACGCGGCTGGCGAGCCCCGGGCTTGGAGCCCGGG
Organism: Planctomycetota bacterium; assembly: GCA_026982835.1. Classification (GTDB taxonomy): domain Bacteria; phylum Planctomycetota; class Planctomycetia; order Pirellulales; family S012-138; genus S012-138. The sequence continues at coordinate 4,044 of JALSGI010000046.1, forward strand.
GAGGCCGAAGAAGCGCTTTTGGTTATTCTCCTCCGCCAGCTGAAGCTGGCGGCTCGCCATTTGCAAGAAAAAACGCTTATTCTCACCTAGCATGGAAGCGCCAAACCAAGTGATGTGCTAACTGGCTAAACACGTACTCAGCCCGGGGAGAGCTTGGAGGCTTGGAGGGAGGAGCCCCCCGCGTCAGCGGGGGGAGACAGCATCGGCTTACGGCTTGCGACTTGCGCTATTGCGAAAGAGCTTCCGCTCCGGAGGACTTGGGTCTTGGGTCTTGGGTCTTGCGGTGGTGCTTCCGCACCAGTGCGAGAAAAAACGTTTATTCTTGCAACCGGCGAGCCCCGGGATTCAGCTCGGGGAGGGCGTGGGGGCTTGGAGAGTAGCGAGCCGCGGGCGTTAGCCCGCGGAGGTAGCGGGCCGGCCAACGAGTCTGAACGTTCACCTGGGGGAAAGCATCGTCGGGGGGGCCATCCTGTGATAGAATGGGGCCTGTTCCGGGAGGGTCCACCCGTTGCACAAACGCAACAAGCACGGACTTCCCAAGGAGGGTGGTGTGCAATCCGTCCGCCACGCGGGAGGGATCAGACCGTGAGTGTGGAGCTGCTGTGGGCTCTGGTGCTGGTGGTGTTGGGGCTGGGGTTGATCGTGTTGGAGCTGTTCATCCCCTCGGGGGGGATTCTGGGTTTTCTGGCCACGGTGGCCGTGGTGGCCTCGGTGGTTTTGGGGTTTATGAGTAGCTCCAGCCACGGCGTGCTGATGCTGGTGGTCAACGTGATCGTGGTGCCGGTGGTGGTGGCCCAGGCGCTGAAGTGGTGGCCGCGCACCCCGCTGGGCCGCCGCGTGCTGCTGGATGTGCCCGATGAAGAAGACCTCAAACCCCACGACCCGGAACTGGAGGCCCTCAAGCAGCTGGTGGGCCAGGTGGCCCGAGCCCGATCCCCCATGCTCCCCAGCGGGGCCATCGAGGTCAACGGTCGGGTCTATGACGCACTGAGCCAGGGGGTGGCCATCGATCCGGGCCAATGGGTTCGCATCGTGGAAGTGAAGGGCAACCGGATCGTCGTCCGTCCCTTGGACGAGGAAGAATTGAAACAACACCTGGCCCAAACCCAACAGACCCAACAAACGCCCGAAGAAGACCTGCTCTCCAAGCCGGTGGACGAGCTGGGACTGGAGCTGGACGACCAGGAAGCTTGACACCGCCTCGCAGCTGCGGTACACCACAACTGGCATTTTCTTGGCACGAGACGGTCGCCCGAGGGCATGGAGTTGGGGAACCGGGGTCCGGTTCGCAGCAGGGTTGGTCATGTTTTCGGGCAGGTGTCCGGGATTGCCTGGAGTTTTCAAGGAGTGAATCGTCATGGCTTTGCTGGCCCAAGAACTCGGCCCGTGGGACATCCTGATCATCGTGGGGCTGGTGGCCCTGCTGATCTTTGCCGTGATCGTGCTGGTGGTCTTTGCCAGGTTCTTCAGCCTGTGGATTCAGTCGATCTCCACGCGGGCCGGGATCGGCATCTTCGACCTGATCGGGATGAAGTTCCGCCGGGTGAATCCGGAAGTGATCGTGCGGGCCAAGATCATGGCCGTGCAGGCCGGCTTGGGGGACGAGTCGGGCGTGACCAGCAAGGCTCTGGAGGCCCACTACCTGGCCGGAGGGAACGTGCCGCTGGTGATTCGGGCGATGATCGCCGCCTCCAAGGCCAAGATCGTCGATCTGGACTTCCGCCTGGCCACGGCCATCGACCTGGCCGGCCGCGACGTGCTGGAGGCGGTGCAAACCAGCGTCTATCCCAAGGTGATCGACTGCCCGGCCCGAGGCGGACCCCGCGAAGCCCTGGACGCCATGGCCAAGGACGGTATCCAGCTCAAAGCCCGGGCGCGGGTGACGGTGCGGGCCAACATCCGCCAGTTGATCGGCGGAGCCACCGAGGAGACGATCATCGCCCGGGTGGGCGAGGGGATCGTCAGTGCCATCGGCTCGGCCGAAAGCCACAAGGAAGTGCTGGAGAACCCGGACCGTATCTCCAAGGCCGTGCTGGCCCGCAAGCTCGACTCCCAAACCGCCTACGAGATCGTCTCCATCGATATTGCCGATATTGATGTGGGGAACAACATCGGAGCCCGCCTCCAGGCCGACCAGGCCGAGGCCGACACCCACGTGGCCCGGGCCAAGGCCGAAGGCCGCCGGGCCATGGCCGTGGCCAAGGAGCAGGAGATGATTGCCAAGATGGAGCAGGCGCGGGCCACACTGGTAGCCGCCGAGGCGGAGGTGCCGCGGGCCATTGCCCGAGCCTTCCGCGAAGGCACCCTGGGCGTGTTCGATTTTTACCGCTTGCGTAACATCCAGGCCGATACCGACATGCGACGTTCCATCGCCGGCACGGGAGCGGCGCCGGCAGCGGCGCGGGAGGGGACCGCTTCATGATCCACACTCCGCTTTGTCTTTTGGCCCTGTTGGGCAAAGCCGGCGACTGGATCACCGTGTTGGTGATGGCCGTGGGCTTTGTGGTGTGGCTGATTGCCCAGTTGGCCGGCCAGGGGGCCAAGGCGGCCGGGC
>JALSGI010000047.1 GCA_026982835.1 Planctomycetota bacterium
CCCTGGTCTTCGTCGAAACGAAACGGTCCCTCCGGGCGCAAGATAGAGGAGGGCGGTGCGGCATTGGTTCCCATGGCCCTTTTTTCTGGAACAGGGGGCGAGCAAGGCGTCCGCGGGCGGCGGAGCCGTCGTTTCACAGCTTGGACCCATCGGGAGAAAACCCCACCTGGCAAACGGCTCCGGATTTTCCGTGGCATGACCCTGGCTTGGTGCGGCGGAAGGAAAAGCGGCAGAGATAAACTCGAAGCGGGCAACCTTATAACATTCCCTGCTTTCGGCTGCCAAGCCCAATCATTCCCGGACAGCCCTTTGATGCTAGCAGCCTGGGAGCAAGCCGTGGTTTCAGTGCCACCCCGGCGTGCTGTGTTGCGGAGGGCACAGGGGACACCCCTGGGCCTGGGCCGGGTGCAGCGATCCACTTATGCCCCGGGCCACGGCCAGCACCCCGACCACCAGCGTGGCCACGGCTGCCACCTGGAACAGCCGGTGCCGCCAGCGCCAGGTGGCCAACTGCAGCCCACAGCCGCTGGCCAGCATGGCCGGCACGGTGCCCAGGCCGAAGGTGGCCATCACGGCCGCGGCCTGGAGCAGCTGGTGCGTTCCGGCGGCCAGGGCCAGATAGGCATAGACCAGCCCGCAGGGCAAAAACCCAGTGAACACCCCGGCCAGGAAGCCGCTGCGGGCGTCCGCGCCGCGAAGCAGCGACCCCAGCAGCCCGCCGCCCAGCAGGGCCAGCCCTCCGGCAGTGCCGCCCCGGCCGCTTCGCCACAGGTAGCCCACCGATTGCCAGATCAAAAGCCCCCCGGCCAGCAAGCTGGCCCCAGCCGGCACCCAAAAGAACCACCGCCAGCGGTGGCTCAAGTACATGGCCGCCCCCGAGGCGAACACGCCCAGGGCCACGTAGGTGAACATCCGCCCCAAGCTGAAAGCAAGCTGCCGCCGCAGGTTGCCGCCCAAGGTGCAGCAGCCGCTGCCTACCAGCAGGGCCAGCGGGCCGCACATGCCCACGCAATGGGCCGAGCCCAAGAAGCTGCTTACCAGCACCAGCGGCAACAGTTTCCACATGGAGTCGTTTTGCGTTTTGGTTGTCGGGTCGGTTTTTCCACGGGGCTAGGGGTTCCGCAGTCCGGTGATCCGCCCGGTGCTCACTCCCGGCAGCCAGGTGCACAGGTACCAGGCCCGCGGTGTGGCCGCCTGCAGCAGCTGTTGCAAGGGCTCCTGGCGGTGCAGCACCTGGGTGCCCAGCAGCTCCAGCAGTCCGAACGCCCCGCGGTACTCCACTACGTAGATCTGCTCGGTGCTCAGCCCGGCCAGTTCGGCGGCCCGGGCAATGGCGTCGTCCAGGTACCCTTGTCGATCCACCAGCTTGAGCTGGATGGCCTGGGCAGAGGTGTAAATCTGCCCGGTGGCCAGCTTGTCCAGTTCCTGGGGCTTGAGCTGAGGTCGGCCGGAGAGGACCACGCGTTTGAACTGGGCAAAGGCATCGTCCACCAGCCCTTGCAGGATGTTGCGTTCCTCGGGCGTCAGGTCGCTGAAGAAGTCGCCCATCTTCTTCAGCGGATGGCTGACGATGGAATCTTCCTGGACGCCGATTTTTTGGGCCAGCTGGGCCATGTTGTAGCGGGGGATGATCACCCCGATGGAGCCGGTCCAGGTGGTCGGTTCGGCGTAGATGCTTTGCGGGGTGTCTTCCACGGCCATGGCCACGTAGTAGCCGCCGGAAGCGGCCAGGGCTCCCATACTCACCACCAGCGGCAGCGGTTCGTTTTCGCGGGAGTGACGCATTTCTTTCAGGGCTTGCAGGATGGCGTCGCTGCCGGCGATGGTTCCCCCGGGAGAGTTGATCCGCAGGACCACGGCCCGTACCGACTTGTCCCGGATCACCCGCTCCGCCTGGCGCACGACGCTGGTGCCGTCCAGGATGGTCCCCTGAACATGGATGATGACGATCTTCTGAGTGCCCTTGTACCGGTAGGGCTTGTAGCGTTTTTCCTGAATGGGCGCTGCCTCCACCTGGCCCAAGGACGCAACCGCCGAGGCAAACATCAGGCACAGGCAGCCGAAGAACACCACCGGCACGAAGACGGCCAGCAGCACCCACAGCCAGCCCAGCCGCGACGGCTGAGGCGGCGGATACGGCGGATACGGCGGGGGGTAGGGCTGAGGAGGATACGATTGGGGTACAGGTTCCGGGGGCCTGGGCTCACTCATCAGGGAAGCTCCTGAACTGGAGTCGGCGCGATTCCCATTTGCCACATTGAACCGAAAGGACAAACCTATCCTAACCCCCCTAAGAGGAAATCGAAACGGAGCAAAACGCCCCGGACAGGCAGCATCCTCCCGGAGGGAAAGAAATCCTCTCTCACACCCGGAAAAACAGCTTGTGCCGGTACAAGTACCAGCAGAAAAACCACAGCGTGCCCAACACCACCAGGGAACGGACCAGCGGCCCGTAGGTGCCCGCGAACGCCTCCGCCCCCAGATACACCTCCCAGCGGCGAGTCACCCAGGAGTGCATCAACTGCCCCATCATGTACATGGCCAGCGAATTGGCTCCCACCACCACCAGCGGATAGGCCCAGCGGCGCCACTGCAGCACCTCGGTGATCAGAAAGAAAGCGGCCAGAAACAGCAATACCCAGGCCCCGCTGAACAGGGTGAACGAGGGGGTCCAGATTCGCTTGATGATGGGACAGACGGTGTACCCGGCCCCCAGGCCTGCGGCCAGGCACAAGGCGGCTCCCAGCAGCAACAGCAGCAGTTTTCGCCGGTTGGAGTAGCGGCTGCGGACCAGGGTTCCGGCCAGCAGGCCCAGCAACATCGTGCCCATCGAGGGGACGAAGTTCAGCGTGGCGTACCCGCCGGGGTTGGGCGCTCCCAGCAGGCGGTGGTCGATGCTTTCGGGCAGATTGACCCCTTTGGCGAAGTGGAGGGCCACTTCATTTTTGACGGGCAGGTTTTCGATGCTAGCGGCCGCTTCGGCCGGCAGGGGCTCGCTGACCGGCCAGGCCAGCATGGCCCAGCCGTATCCGCCCAGGATCGCCACCAGGGCCAGCACCTGCCAGAGGGGGCCGGCGAAGTAGAGCAACACGACGAAGAAATAGCCCAGCCCGATCTGCGTCAGCACGTTGACCAGCAATCGCCCGCTGGGTTCCAGCCCGGTGTTCTTCGTCTGCAAAAACACCCCTAAGGCCACCAGCACCAGCGAGCGCCACAAGGCGTGTCCCAGCAACCGCCCGGTGGAATCCCCCCGCGCCCGGCGCTTGGCGTAGGAAAAGGGAATGGCCACGCCCACCATGAACATAAAAGCCGGCTGGATCAGGTCCCAGTAGGAGACTCCTACCACGCGGAACTGGCTGATCCAGGGAGGATGCTGGGTGTGGAAGGCCAGGTAGTTCCATAGTGTGCCCCAGAAGGAGCCATCCCCCTGGGGCCAGTAGCCGAGGTTGCGAGCGGTTTCCATCAGCCCGAATCCCCCCGCGGCCAGCGTGACCATGATCAGCCCGCGGTAGGCGTCCAAAGCCACCAACCGCTTGGAAGGGTCGGGAGTGGTCGTGTTGACCGGTTCGGCCAGCGGGGGCGAAGAAGAGGAAGAAGATGAGGACATCGGCGGTGTTTCCCAGGCAAGGCTTTTTTCGGACTCCGCGCCGGAGAGCTTTCCCGCAAGGCCGCTTCACAGGGGAAAACTCCCGCGGCCACTCCGGCGGGTTTTTATTGTACCTGCCCCAGGGACCGAAAGCACGAATTCCTGGCCACCGCCAGCACAAACTGTTTGCCCTCCTTCCGGCCCCCGGCCTATACTGGCACCAACTGGCCGAAGGGGCCAGGGTGGTTTTTGCACTGCGCATCTGGTTGCAGAAAACAACAGAATCCTTCGTCCCCTGCTTCAGGAGAAATGCCATGACCGTACCAAGAACGACTCGTCGTCGGTTTTTGCAGTCGGCCGCGCTGGCCGGGGTGGGCTATTGGAGCTTTGGGGCCGGGGCCGCTTGGGGGGCCAGCCGCTGGGTGAACGAGAAGCTGGCCATCGGGGTGATCGGTGCCGGGGGCAAGGGCTACTCGGACATGATGGGCGTGGCACGCACCGAACACATCGTGGCCATCTGCGACGTGGATCGCCAGCGGGCCGATCGGGCCGTGAAAGCCCGACCCAAGGCCAAGTACTACTACGACTTCCGCAAGATGCTGGAGCAGGAAAAGCTCGACGCGGTCACCATCTCCACTCCCGATCACATGCACGCCCCCGCAGCCGTGATGGCCATGAATCTGGGCCTGCACGTCTATGTGCAAAAGCCGCTGACGCACAACGTGGCCGAGGCCCGGCAACTGCTCCTGCTGGCCCGAAAGAAAAAAGTGGCCACCATCATGGGCAACCAGGGCACCTCGATGAACGGGTTCCGCCGCGGGGTGGAAGTGATCCGCTCCGGGGTGCTGGGCAAGGTGAAGTCGGTGCACGTGTGGACCAACCGGCCGGGGCGGTTCTGGAAACAGGGACTGCGCCGCCCGGACCGCTCCGACCCGGTGCCGGAATACCTCAAGTGGAACCTCTGGCTGGGCGTGGCTCCCGAGCGGCCTTATGTCAAGGGGCTGTATCACCCGTTCAACTGGCGCGGGTGGTGGGACTTCGGCACCGGGGCCCTGGGCGACATGGCCTGCCACACGATGAACCTGGTTTACATGGGCCTGCAGTTGGGTGCCCCGGACTGGGTCGAGGCCAAAAGCGACGGCGGCACCGAGGAGAGCCCCCCGCTGTGGTCCACCATCACCTACCACTTCCCCGACGACGGCAAGCGTGGGGAAGTCACGCTGGTGTGGTACGACGGCCACAAAGACGGCAAGCCGAACATGCCTCCGCCATCGGTGGCCCCGGGCGTGCCGATTCCGCGCACCGGCTCGATGATCGTGGGCACCGAGGGGGTGCTGGTTTCAGCCAGCGACTACGGCGGCACTTACAAGCTCTACCCGGAGGCGAAGTTCGCCGGCTACAAGCCCCCTGAGCCCACGCTCCCGCGTGCCCCCGGCCACTACCAGGAGTGGCTCATCGCCTGCAAAGGCGGCCCGCAGGCCCTGGGCAGCTTCGAGTACGCCTGTCCCTTGACCGAAACGGTGCTGCTGGGCAACGTGGCCGTCCGCGCTGGGAAGCGCATCCACTGGGACAGCAAGAAGTTGCAAGTGACCAACCTGCCGGAGGCCAACCAGTTCGTCAGCCGCACCTATCGCAAGGACTGGTAGGGGACAAGTTCCCGCCTTGCTTGCCAAAAAAGGCGCAAGCCCCCTTGGACAAGCCGCCCCAACCGGCCCTCCCCCAGCGGGGGGCCGGTTTTTGCATGGGATTTTTTCAAACTGCTATATCCGCTGCCGCCGGCAATTTTTATATTTGGAGCAGGATTTCGGCAAACTGGGTATTTTGGACGATCCGAGTTCCAGATCCCAGGGCCCCAAGGGATCCGACAACGGCTCCGCCTTGCCTCGGGTCTCTCCTTGGCGACGGAAGAGGGATGTTCCATCAACACGAGGGTCGTTCCCATGGCAGTTGTGACTCCCGGCATTCGTGACGACATCACGCAGTGTATCGGCAACACGCCGCTGGTGCGGCTGCGGCGCGTGACCCAAGGATGCGCCGCCACCGTGGTGGCCAAGCTGGAAAGCTTCAATCCCCTGTGGAGCGTCAAGGACCGGATCGCCTGGTCGATGATCGAAGCGGCCGAGCGGGACGGGCTGATTCAGGAAGATACGGTCATCATCGAGCCCACCAGCGGCAACACGGGCATTGGGCTGGCGTTCGTCTGCGCGGCCAAAGGCTACCGCCTGGCCGTCACCATGCCCGAGAGCATGAGCCTGGAACGCCGCCGCATGCTCAAGGCCCTGGGAGCCGAGCTGATCCTCACCCCAGCCGCCGAAGGGATGTCCGGCGCGGTGCGCAAGGCCGAAGAGCTTGTGAGCCAGAACTCCAACTACTACATGCCCCAGCAGTTCAAAAACCCGGCCAACCCCGAGGTCCATCGCCGCACCACCGCCGAGGAGATCTGGCGCGACACCGACGGACAGGTGGACATCGTCATCAGCGGCGTGGGCACCGGCGGCACTATCACCGGCGTGGGCGAAGTGCTCAAAAGCCGCAAACCCGAGGTGAAAATGGTCGCCGTGGAACCGGCCAACAGCCCGGTGATTACTCAAAAGCTTGCCGGGCAGGAGCTCAAGCCGGGTCGGCACACCATCCAGGGGATCGGGGCCGGGTTCATTCCCGATGTGCTCAACCTGGATGTGATCGACGAAGTGGTGCAGGTGCAGGACGAAAACGCCATGGAGACCGCACGCCGCCTGGCCAAGCTGGAAGGGATCATGTGCGGCATCTCCAGTGGGGCGGCGGCCTGGGCCGCGTTACAAGTGGCCAGCCGGCCCGAAAACGCCGGCAAGCTCGTGGTGGCCATCCTGCCCGACCTGGGCGAGCGGTATCTCTCCACCCCGCTTTATCCCGAGTAGCGTCGCCTCCTTACGGCGAGCCGCCGACTTTAGTCGGCGGAGGAAAACAGAGCAATGCGTTTGTTCGGCTCTCCCCGGGCTCCAGGCCCGGGGCTCGCCGGA
>JALSGI010000048.1 GCA_026982835.1 Planctomycetota bacterium
ACGCCCCGCAATGCGCTTCGTCCAACAACGCCATCGCCCGCCGCTGTCGCTTGCACGCCCCCGGGAGCTGCTGGTGGCCTGTTGCCCTTTGCGCAGCAACGTGAACCTTTCCCGCATCGTCCGCGCCGCAGGTGTGTGCGGCGTGCCGCGGGTCATCTGCTGCGGGGCGGCCAAGGTGATCCAGCGCATCGCCCGCGACGGAGCCGACACGGTCCAGTTGGAGGTGCATCGCACTCTGCCGCCGGTGCTGAAGCGGCTGCGCGAGCAGGGGTACCAGATCGTCGGCCTGGAGCAGACCGACCGCTCGGAGTGCCTCTACCACTTCCGCTTCCAGCGGCGCACGGTGCTGGTGCTGGGCAACGAACGCCAGGGCATTGCCGAGGAAGTATGCCGGTGGCTGGACCGGGCGGTGGAGATACCCGTCTATGGGCTGCCCTACAGCCACAACGTGGCCACCGCCGCGGCGATCGCCATGTACGAGTACTGCCGCCAGTTCCCCCAGGGGTAGGCCTGGCTACGGACCAGCGGCACTTGTCCCGTCCCCGGCCATCAAGTGCCGTTCTTGTTCCGGGTCCAGGCCGTGCTTGAGGGCAAGCGTGGTGGGGCTCATCGCTCCCAGCCGCACCAGGATCTGGTGCACCCGGGCCTCCTCCAGCTGGTCGCGCACACCCACCGGCGGCACTTCCACCTGCACGTCCAGCCCCGGCAGCACCTCCGGCGGCAGGCGCCGGCTGCGGGCCGCGTCGGCAAGCACCCGCAGCATCACCTGGCGGTCTTCTTCCCGCTGCTGGGCCTGGAGCCGCTGGAACATCTTCACCGCCGGTCCTTCGGCCACCAGCGTGCTGGAGTAGTTGGCGTTGGAAGCGTCGCTGGTGAGCATGAACTCCGGCATCACCAACCGGCTGGCCACCGCCCGCAGGATGGCCTGGAGCACAGCCACGTAGCGGGCCGCATCCAGCCCGCGGGCCGGAAAGTCGTACTCGGTCTCGCCGTACACGTCCAGGATCGTGCCTGGGCGGAACACCTGCACGAACTGCGTGCTTCCGTCCGGCAGTGTTTGTTCCCGCTGGGCCAGGCGGCTGCGGAGCTGTTCCAGGGCGCTTCGGCTGGAGACCTGGTGCTTGCGGATCAGGGCGATGGCCGTCTGGATGTCGCTCACGGCGGCCATGTTGCGCAGCAGCTTTTCGGCCCGCAGCAGGTTCTTCCGCACCGGGTAGAAAAGCGGCACGCCGCGCTTGACGTTCAGATCGACGTTGCCCTTGCGGTGCTGCACGTCGGCCGCCTCGACCCATTGGCCTTGCACCCAGTAGCCCAGCACCCGTTCGGCGTCGTGCCGGTCGGTGTGCACGCCGAAGGAGGCTTGCGGGTTGGCCGCTTCGGACTCCGGCGGGGCCACCTCCCAAGGCTCGATGAACCGCACCACGGTTTTGCCCTCGGGGGAGAGAAAGAACCGCAGGAACGCCTCCCCGTCCCGATCACGCCGCCGCACGATCTCCTGCTGCCGCTGGTGCCACTGGTTTTCCCGCAGGAACTCTTCCAGCACGCTCTGGGCTTGCACGAGCCACCGCCGGGGCACCTGGTGGCCGCTCCGGGCCACCACGCGGTACTGGAACCCCGTGCCCACGATATAAGAGATACGGTTCTCGTGGCCGTTGATGGCAAACTCGTTGGTCAGGGCCAGCAGGCGGCACTGCCGCCGGGCCTGGGTCAGTTGCTCCAGCGTGGCAAACCCGGCCGCCGCGTGCCCGGGGGCCTCCAGCGGCTCCCACTCCAGGCCCCCTTCATGGTACGGCTCGTTGGGGTCCACGTAGCCTCCCTCGCGCAGCGACTGCTCCAGCAATCGGTTCTGCTGCCGCAGTGCTTCCAGCAGCAGGCGTTTTTGTTCTTCCTGGGCTTGGCGAAGCTGGGCATCCAGCGAGGCGTGGTTCTGGCTCATGGGGAGTTCCTCCGTGGTTGGGGAATGTTCGTTGCGTGTGTTGGTAAACGTATTTTCGTTTGTTCTTGCCCTGGCGAGCCCCGGACTTCAGTCCGGGGAGGGGGTGGGGGCTTGGAGGCTTGGGGGCTTGAGGGTGGTGCTTCCGCACCGGGCAGCGGTTCAGCAAGCCGCGAGCGTCAGCTCGCGGAGAAAGCTGCAAACAGACGCCGGTTGCGCGATTCACTCCGGGAGCTTACGCTCCCGGCTCGCCGTTTGGGGAGTTAGCTCTGATTCTCGCATCGGAGCGGAAGCTCCAGCGCACGCCGCACGGCGCAAGCCGCACGCTGCTGCCTCCCCGCACTCACGTCCGGGGCTCTGTGTCCCTCCAAGCCCTCAAGCCTTCACGCCCCCAAGCCCTTCTACTCCACCACCAGGCGGCCGGCCGGGCGTTCGCCGCCGGGGGTTTGCAGCCACCCGGTGGCCAGCCGCAGGGCCATCTCCAGGGCGTCCGGCCCGTCGTCGTGATCGCCCAGCGGGAAGTCCTTCAACTGGTCCACCAGCAGCGTGGTGCCGCGACTTTTGGTTTTGAACCGTAACCGCCGCTGCGACAAAAACGGCCCCAGCCGCCGGATGCGCACCACCTTGGGCTCGCGGTTGACCAGCGGGACGGGCCGGGCGGCCAGCAGCCCGCGACGCTCGAACTCCGCCTGGAAGTCCGCCGCCAGCAGCTCCTGCCAGGCGTTGGCCTCGCAGCCGAACACGTCCGGCTGAAAGCGCTGGTAGTGGTCCACGGCCTGCTGCACGATCCGCTCCACCGGGCGGCGGTCCAGGTCCGCCTCGCAGTACAACACTCCCCGGGCGTCCACCCCCAGCAGCACCAGGGCCGAGTAGTCCCCCACCCGCGAGTCGCTCCCCTTGGAAGGGTCCAGGGCCATCACTCGCACCAGCAGCTCCTCGGGCCAGTGGTCGAACCAGATGTGGTCCTCGAAGTAGGACTCGGGCCACTCGCACAGCTCGGGGTTGAGCGGGTTGCCTTGCTTTTCGGCCTCGAAGGCCGTGCGGCCGATGTCCACCCGCAGCCGCATCAGGGCGTAGAGGGACTCCCGCTGCGGCCAGCAGACCACCGCCCCGGCGTCCATCTCCCGGCGGTGCTGCTCGTAGAAGGCCCGGGCGTCGCGGGCCCGGTGCGGGTTGTTCACCTCGGTGTAGATGCCCTCCCACTGCTGCCACAGCCACATATTCCGGGGCCACTGCTCGATGGCGGCAAATCGCCGGGTGATCCAGCCCGGCTGCCGCATCAGGCGATCCACCAGCGCGTCCCGATGCAGCGACGTGCCCGCCACCAGGTAGATCGTCTCCGGGGAGCCGACGTTGAGCAGGTCCTGGGTGAACCAGGTCCAGTCGTGCTGCCGCTGCGTGGCCGAGGTGATGTGCTTGCGGTCCTGGGGGTCATCGACCACCACCAGCGTGGGCCGCGTGGCCGCACTTTTGCGGCCGCGGATGCTCTTGCCCGTGCCCAGAGCCTCCAGCTCCACGCCGTTGCGCAGGGTGATGCGGTCCACGGTCCACTGGTCGCCCGGGGCGGCTGCTTCCGGGTAGGCGGCCCGCAGGGCGGCGTTGCGCTGGATCTCCTGCTTGATGGCCCGCAGGTAACGCCGCGCCTGGTCCACCGTTTCGGCCACCAGCAGGATGTAGCGCTGGCGGCCGTGCAGCGCGCAGTACAGGGGGAACAGGAAGCTCAACCAGGTGCTTTTGGCCGAGTCGCGCGGGGCGATCACCGCCAGGCGCTGTCCCGGGGCCAGGGCGACCAGCCGCCGGGCCAGCCAGCGGTGCATGCGGCTGGGGGGCAGGGTAAAGTAATGGGGAAAGAACCGCCTGCCCCACTCAAGCAATGTGCCGGCCTGGGTCTGCTGGGCGTTCAGCTTCCTCAGGTGCGCCAGCAGGCGGAGCTTGGCTTCCACGGGCCAGTCGCGCCAGTTCCGCTTCAATGGTTCGGTCCAGGGTGGCATCGTCCAGTTCGTGCTCCTGCCAGTTGCGGTCCGAGGGGTAGATGCCCAACAGGCGGCAGCGGTCCTTTTCCGCTTCCAGGGCGATGCGGCGGTCGCCGTGCTGCACGGCTTCGTGGTAGATGCGTTCGCGCCGCCGCACGGCCAGGGCAACGCTCTGCGGATCGTGCTGGCCCAACAGAATCCGCTCCCCTTGCGCCCGCAGCCGGGCGAGTACTTCGTTCAGGTCGTTGCGGGCCTGCCGGGGCGAGATGCCGAACTGGGCCGGGGCCAGTTGCAGCAGCTCCTCCGGCTGCACGCCTTCGACCAGGGCCTTTTCCATCACTCGCAGCCGCCCCTCGCGCTGCTGCCGCCGCGAGAGGGGCTTGCCCGGCGGGGGCACGGGCACCGGGCCGCTGCCGTTGGCCGAAACGCCGCCGGGGCCCGGGCCGCCTGCTTCGGCCGCTTCGTCTGCAGGCGGCGTTTGGGCCGCCCGGCTGCGCCGAGGAGAAGTGCTTGAGCCTGAACGGCGGGGGGTGGTTTTCTTTTTGGCGGGCATGGTTGGAGCTATGAGGATGTTCTTCCGGTTCCGGTAAACGGCGTCGGAGGGCGAGCCGCGAGTGTCAACTCGCGGAGCCAATCTACGAGTCAGCGCGTGTTTTTCATTGTCTCCGGGAGCTGACGCTCCCGGCTCGCGGTGCAACCGCCGGCTTACGCCGGCGGCTCGCCATCCCTCCAAGCCCCCACGCCCCCACGCCTCCAAGCCCTCGGTGCGGAAGCACCCCGGGAGGGCGAGCCTCCTGGCGAGCCGCAGGTTCACTGTGTACGTTGTTTTCTCGAAAACACGCTTTGTTCCTGCCGGGTGTGGAAGCACCCTGCGCAGGCCGCACGGCGCAAGCCGCAAGCCGAAACGGCCTCTCCCCGCACGGACGTGCGCACGCTCCTCCGGGAGCTGAAGCTCCCGGCTCGCCATCCCTCCAGGCCCCCCAAGCCTTCACGCCTCCAAGCCTTCGGTGCGGCAGCACCACCTCACGACCCAAGACCCACGACCCAAGACCCTCATCCCACGTATTCGGCCGAGACCACCGCCCGGCCCCAACTGGTGCTCCGCACGCCCTTGGCCCGGCCGAAGCGGCCCCAGTGGCTTCCCGTGCGGCGCACCGAGCGTACTTTCCAGCGGGGGCTGCGGGCCAGGTAGGCCACCATGGCCGGGTGGCCGGTGGTGATGGTGGTGCGGTAGCCTTCGCGGCGATTCAGCTCTCCCAGCGTCTCGCACAGCCGCGAGCCTACACCCAGCCCCTGGTAGTCCGGCAGTACCACCACGCGGGAGATGCGGCGCAGGCCCCGGCGGCCGATGGCTCCCAGCAGCGCGGCAAAAGCCACCGGCTCCCCCTGCCACAGGGCCATGTAGCAGCGGGCGGCCCGGTGGAGCGAGCGGCTCAGATAGTGATGCGGTGCAAACAGCTTCCAAGCAGCCACCTGGCAACGGAAGACTTGAAGTTCCACCGGCGGACGTCGAAGACGCCCTCGCACAAGTTGCCCGGTGGCCAGGTCCAGCACCCAGTCCGGCTCCAGCCAGAGGCGGATGTCGTAGTGGCAGCTTAAGGCCACGAAGCGGCGCCGCAGCACCCCGCGGCGGAGCGTTTTGGCCACGGCGGCCGAGGCGACCCGGGCCACCGTGCGGTCCACCACCGAGGTGAACTCGTCGAACACCACCAGCTCCCCGCCGTTGAGCAGGGCGTCGGCCAGGTCGCAGCGGAAGCGCTCCCCGTTGCTCAGCGTGGCATAGGGGCGAAGCCAGGCCGGTGGGCTGCTTAGGCCCACGCTGGTCAGCACCCGGGTAATGAGCCGGATGGAGTGATCGCCCAGGCAGTCGATCACCGCCCGGTCCGAGGGCCAGCGGCGCGGCTGGTAGAGGGCCGAGCCGAAGGCGGCCCGGGCCAGCGTGCTTTTGCCCGAGCCGCTGGGCCCCACCACCAGCCCGATCTGCCACGGCTCGTCCAGTCCCGGCACTTCGGCCTGGAAGCGCCGCTGGAGCTTCTCCTCCAGCGGCACGTCGAACATCCCGGCCACCTGCTCCACGCGAAACGAGCGGTGAAGCGGGCACTGGCTCACAACGTCAACACGCGGCATGTGTAGCCCTCGCTTTGGAGTCGTTCGTACAACCGGCGCTGTTCCTCCTCGTCCCGGCACTGGACCAGCACCTGGTACAGCTCCGGCACGGGGACTTCCTTCGCCTCTGCTGGCACCGGGGGAGGTTCCTGGCTGGAGAGCTGCTGGAGCATCTCGGCCACGGCTTCGTCCTGGGTCTGGACGTTCTGGAGCAACTGGTGCAGCCGCTCGTGGTCCTGTCCGGCCAACGCGGCCAGGGGATCGAGCAAGGCGAGCAGCTTGTCGGCCTCCGCCTCGTTCAGGTCCAGCACCAGCACGGGAACGGTCTGTTCGGGGGTAAGCTCGGCTCGCAGATGGCCGTCGATCAGTTGCAGCTTTCCGTCGGGCAGGCGCCGGGCCAGCAGAGCGTCGGCGTAGCCGATCTCCCGCAGCACCCCGGCCAGCACGCGGCGCTGCTGATGGGGGTGGGTGCGCCAGTTGCGGGGATGGGGCTTTAGTTCCCGGGCCTTGACCCAGACCAGCTCCTGGATGCGGTTGCGGATGTTCATGGTTCTTTTTGACAACT